>NZ_JBVHHL010000077.1:0-29572 GCF_055561075.1 Streptomyces sp. NPDC022910 | reverse complement strand
AAACCGCGGGCGGCGCCGGCCCCGCCCCGCGCCCCGCCGCCCGGGGGGGGCCGCCGGGGGGGGGGGGGGCGGGGGGGGCCCCCCCCCCCCCCCACCCCGCGTTCTTGTGTGGGCCTGACGTCACGGCAGCGGTGCGGGCTCCGCGAGCAGCGTGGGCACGGTGATGATCGCGACGTCCTTGGTCAGCAGCCGGTGGACGGGACAGCGTCCCGAGACCGCGAGGAGCTGGTCCCGCTGCGTGGGGGTCAACTCCCCGACCAGCCCGATGTTCTTGACCACCTGCCCCTGTGCGCCGTAGCGGACCGCGACGTCCACCCGCTCCAGCGGCCATTCGTGGCGCTGCGCGTAGGCCCGCACCGCCATGGACGTGCACGCTCCGAGCGCGGCCAGGAGGAGTTCGCCCGGGGTGGGGCCGGTGTCGGTGCCGACGGGCTCCGGCTCGTCGGCTGTCAGGCGGTGAGTACCGATCGCCACGGAGCGCGCGAGCTGCTTTCCTTCGGCCACGGTAACGATGCGCGTGTTCATGCTTGCCTCTCAGCCGAGGCACGACCTGTGCCTCCCGAAGCTCAGACCGTGCGGGGCGCCCGACTGTGACGGCCGGCGTGTCCGTACCCGGCTGCACGAGGGTTGTGCGGGGCGACGGTTGCCGCCCCGTGGCTGATCAGCGGGACTGGTCGGTGGGGCGTACGAGGATTTCGTTGACCGCGACGTGGCCGGGCTGTGTGACGGCGTAGACCACCGCGGCCGCGATGTCCTCCGGCTGAAGGGTCCGCATCGACTCGGCCATGGCCTTGACCGCGGCACGATGGGCCGGGTCGGCGATGTGGTCGGCCAACTCGGTCGAGACGAAGCCCGGCTCCACGAGGACGACACGGACCCCCTGCTCGGTCACCTCCTGGCGCAGCGCCTCGGCGAAGGCGTTGACGCCGAACTTGGTGGCGGAGTAGACCGCGGCGCCGGCCGAGGAGATACGGCCCGAGGTGGAGGAGATCTGGACCACCGCGCCGCGGGAACGCAGCAGATGGGGCAGCGCTGCGTGCACCGTGTACATGGAGCCCAGCAGGTTGGTCTCCACCATGCGCGTCCATTCCGCGGTGTCCGCGTCCAGGACGGGGCCGGTGAGCATGACGCCGGCGTTGTTCACGACGATGTCGAGGGTGCCGAAGCGTTCGACGGTCCGGTCGACGGCCTTGCGTACCGACTCGGGGTCGCTGACGTCCATGTCCAGGACGAGCATCTCCCCGGGCGCTTCCTGCGCCAGTGCTTCGAGCCGGTCGGTCCTGCGGCCACCGACGGCCACGGTGGCTCCCGCCTTGGACAGCGCCAGCGCGGTCGCCCTGCCGATGCCGGACGAGGCGCCGGTGACGAGGACGACCTTGGGGTCGAGAACGGAACTCATGTCATCTCCGAATGAGGTGATGGGGGTGGGACGGGCAGGCCGGGGCGTGTGCGAGGACAGGACACGGCGGCCCGAGAAGGTGACCGAGGGGTCATGTTGTGCCAGCGTAACACTGAACATGACCCACGAGTCATGTTCAGTGTTAATGTTGTGACACGCAGAGGGAGGCGTCATGACCGGGAGAACAGCGGCAGTGCAGGCCAGGGCCGACAGCGTGCGCAATCGGCAGCTGCTTCTGCGAGCGGCCACCGAGGCCTTCGCCGAATGCGGGGTGGATGTGTCGATGCACACGATCGCCCAGCGGGCCGGCGTCGCCAAGGGCACGGTGTTCCGGCACTTCCCGACGAAGGACGACCTTCTCGCGGCGATCATGATGCAGCTGCTCGACCGGCTGCTCGAGACGGCGGACCGGCTCCTGCGTGCCGACGATGCCGGCCGTGCGCTGAAGGACTTCATGGCACACGGAATCGGCCTGCTCGCCGCCGACCGCGCGTTCTGTGACGTCATCGGCCGGCCCTCGCTCCAGCACGCGGACGTACGCGAGGCGATCGACCGGCTCTGCGACACGGTCGAGGACCTCACCGCCCGGGCCAGGGAACAGGGAGCCGTCCGCGGTGACATCACCGGAACCGACATCGTGCTGCTCCTCGGCGGTGTCCACCAGACCGCCCAGCCGCTGCTGGACCGTGAACCGCGGGCGTGGGAACGCTTCCTGGAGATCGCGTTCGACGGACTGCGGGCCCGTGACCGCGCGACCCTGCCCCATCCGCCCCCCGCCCGGCTGCGGATGGCGGACCCGTCGGGCGTTTCTGCACCGCCGGGGAAGTGACACTAAGTGGCACACCATCGGTGTGTTGTGAAATCATGCCGCAGCTTCTGTCTGGATCACGTCGGCCGACCAGCCGGGTACGGACGGGGGCGGGTAACGTCTGAGTCATGCCGTCGCGGCGGCTGCGCTCCGGACTCTCGTCGGCGTGGGGGTCGCTCCATGGATCATGTCGTTGGTGCGGTACCGCTCGCCGAGTCGCTCGACGAACGGCGGCACCTGCTGGACGTCGCCTGCCGTGCGCTCGGCAGCCGCGTCGCGGCCGAACGCGTCGTCGACGAGGCCTACCGGCGGTGGTACCGCCTCACCGATCCGGACCGGGTCCGGATGCCGTCCCCCCGCGTCTGGCTCACCCAGGTCGTGGACGAGGCGTGTCTGACGCGACCGGCGCCGGTCCGGCCCGGCGGGGAGGAGCGGGAGATCCAGGCCCTGCGGGCGTTGTGCGGCGAGGACGTGGAACCGGATGGGCGGGCCCGGTGGAGTGTGGGCACGCGGCGTGCGCGGCCCGTGTCGGCGCGTCGCGAGCATGAGATCACCGTTGCCGTGCGGCAGGCGTGCAGCGATCAGGACGGCCCCCGACTGCGGTCGCTGCTTGCCCCCGACGCGACGGCCTTCTTCGACAGCGGCGGCAAGATCCGGGCGCTGACCCGGCCCGTTTGCGGCGACGAGCAGGTCGCCTGCAGCCTGTTGGTCCTGCTGGCCGGACAGCGGCGCGTGACCCTGTGCACCGGATCGGTCAACGGGCGCACCGGCCTCGTCGCCCGGTGCGACGGCCAGGTCGCCGCGGTGCTGACCCTCGACATCGCGGACTCGCTGGTCCTTCAGGTCTGGGCGGTTCTCAACCCCGACAAGCTGCGTAGCTGGAACCGTTCCCTTCCCGGGTGAGCTCACGTGCCCCGGCGTCCCCGGGACGCGCGGGCGGGGGCGCGCAGTCGGCGCGGGATCCGAGGAAGGCGGCGATCTTGTCGGCGGTGAACACCCACAGAACCCGGTGGATCCCCCGCCGTGTGGCGGCGATGGTCATGAAGGTGGCGGGCCGGCCGTCCCGGTACAGCAGGACCCCGGCCCGCCCGTTGGCCTGCACGGGGGCGATCTCGACCGTCGGCCAGAAGCGTGACGAGGCGGTCGACAGGTTCGCCACCCGGGCACGACCGATCACGGGCACACGGGCCGCGCCGCGCAGCCCGTTGCCGTCGGACAGACTGACCGCGTCGGGCGTCAGGAGCGCTTCCAGCGAGGCCACGTCCCCCTCCTGGGCGGCCGCGACGAAAGCATCGAGCAGCCTGCGGTGCTCCTGGACGTCGACGCTGTCCCGCTCGTCGTCGGTGAGGTGCTTGCGCGCCCTGCTCACGATCTTCCTGGCGTTGACCGGGGTGAGGCGCAGAATCGCCGCGATCTCCGAGTAGCCGTACTCGAAGGCCTCCCTCAGCACGTAGGCGGCCCGCTCGGTGGGTGTGAGCTTCTGCAGGACGAGGAGCAGGGCGAGCTCCAGGGCCTCGGCGCGTTCGGCGCCGGCCACCGGGTCGATGCTCGTGTCGATGGGTTCGGGCAGCCAGGGCCCGATGTAGGTCTCGCGGCGCACGCGGGCGGACTGCGCCACGTTGATGGCCAGCCTCGTCGTGGTGCTCGACAGGAACGCCGCGGGGCTGACCACCGCCGAACGGTCGGTCCGCTGCCAGCGCAGCCACGCCTCCTGCACGACGTCCTCGGCTTCCGTCGCGCTGCCCAGGATGCGGTAGGCGATACCGAAGAGCCGGGGCCGCAGCTCCACGAACGTGGTGACGGCCTCGGCGAGGTTCCTGTCTGCGGGGGGTGCCTCTGTGGGGGATGCCTCTGGATACATGTCCCTCTGACTCCATTCCTCCGGGGCCCGGGTTGTCGGAATGCGGCCACGAGGCGCTCACAGACCCGGCGATCGTCTCCCCCTCAACGACCGAGGGACCAAGGATGCTGTGACAGTGATTTTGGAGTTCTTTTCATCGGCTTGGACGCGGAATCGGCCCTGCGCGCCGGCTGATCTACGGCGCCGTACAAAAAATGGGCCTGTCGTTCCACGGTGCGTGGAACGACAGGCCCATGAGACGCGCCTACTGCTGCTGGGCGAGCCAGTCGACGAAACGGGTCTCGCCGATGCGGGCGTCCGGGCCGGGGAGCAGCGTGGTCTCCTGGAGCTCGGCGCCGAAGTACGGGGCGTGCACGTCGGCGACGACCGTGCGCGGGTCGTTCTTGGCGGCCAGGCCCTTGCGGATCAGCTCGTCCAGCTGGAAGGTGTCGGGACCGGCCACCTCGACCACACCGTTGACCGGCGTGCCCACGGCGGTGCGGCCCACGGTGGCGGCGACGTCGTCCGAATAGACGGGCTGGATCTTCACCGGGGCCAGCTTGACGGTGTCACCCTCGGTCGCCGACTCGGCGATGCCCTTCATGAACTCGAAGAACTGCGTGGCGTGCACGATCGACCACGGGATCCCGGAGGCCTTGATCAGTTCCTCCTGCGCCTGCTTGGCACGGAAGTAACCGCTCTCCTGGAGCCGTTCCGTCCCCACCACCGACAGGGCGACGTGGTGGGTGACACCGGCGTTCGCCTCCGCCTTGAGGAGGTTGGTGGTGGAGGTCCGGAAGAACTCCATGACGGCGTCGTCCGCGAAGGAGGGCGAGTTGGAGACGTCGATCACGACGGCCGCGCCCTCCAGCACCTCGGCCAGTCCCTCGCCCGTCAACGTGTTGACGCCGGTGTTCGGGGCGGCCGCCACCGCCTCGTGGCCGTGTTCGTTGAGCTTGCCGACGACCTTCGAGCCGATCAGTCCGGTGCCGCCGATCACTACGACCTTCATGGGGACGTTCCCTTCACTCATTCTCATCTGCTGCCTGCACGAGGTATGACCGGGAGTCGATGGGCGCTGTGACACCTTTCTCGCATTCCAGCGACCTTCTCCGGGCCGGGGGACTGCTATTCGACGAGCTTTCCGTCCGCCGAGACGTCCTCCATCAGGGCCGCGATCTCGTCGGGGACCGGGCCGATGGGCTCACGGGTGATGCCGTCGGTCGGGGACCAGACGAGGTTCACCTGCAGCGCGGGATCCATGTCGGGGTAGTCGCTGCGGTTGTGGCATCCGCGCGTCTCGCGCCGCTCCAGCGCCGCCTCCAGGGTGGCCCGCGCCGCCAGGGCCGACGACTTGAGGTCGAAGGCATGGGCGAGGTCCTGGAAGCCCGCGATGTCCGGATGGACGCCGACCTTCTCCATGCGCTTCTCGATGGCGTCCAGCTCCGCCAGCCCGGTGCGCAGCCCCTCCTCGTCACGGACCACGCCCGCGTGCTCCGTCATGGTGTTGCGGATCGCGCGCTGCAGGGCGCGCACGTTCTCGGGTCCGTCGGCGGCGAGCAGGTCGTCAACCTCCGCCCGCGCCTGCGCCACCGCGGCGGCCGAGCGCGGCTGCGCGGTCAGCGACTCCGAGTAGGCGGCGGCCGCCTGCCCGGTGATACGGCCGTACACCAGCAACTCGATGAGGCTGTTGCCGCCGAGCCGGTTGGCGCCGTGCAGTCCGCTGGAGGCCTCACCGATGGCGTACAGGCCCCGCACGTCCGTGCTGTGGTCCTCGGGGCGGACCCACACCCCGCCCATCGAGTAGTGCGCGGTGGGCGCGACCTCGATGGGATCCCGGGTGATGTCCAGCATCTGCAGGTCCAGCAGCGTCTGGTAGACGCGGGGGAGCCGGTTCATGATGGTCTGCCGGGGCAGGTGGGAGACATCGAGCCACACCCCGCCGTTGGGTGTGCCGCGGCCTTCCTTGATCTCGGTGTAGGAGGCGAGGGCGACCCGGTCGCGGGTGGACAGCTCCATGCGTACGGGGTCGTAGCGGTTCATGTACCGCTCGCCGAGCGCGTTGCGCAGGATGCCGCCCTCGCCTCGGGCCGCCTCGCTCACCAGGGTCCCGGCCGCGTTCTCCGGCTCGATGATGCCGGAGGGGTGGAACTGGACGAGTTCCGGGTCGCGCAGCCGGGCTCCGGCCTCCGCGGCCAGCCGGAAGGAGTCGCCGGTGTTCTCGTCGCGCCGTGAGGAGGTGCGCCGCCAGATCCGGGTGTGGCCGCCGGCCGCGAGGATGACGGCGTCCGCGTGCACGAGGTAGCGCCTGCCATCGCCGAGGCCGAAGCCGTAGGCGCCGAAGACGGCGCCGTCGTGGACCAGGAGGCGGGTGATGTAGACGTTGTCGAGCACCGGTATGTCCAGCTGGTTCGCGCGCCGGATGAGCGTGCGCTGGATCTCCAGGCCCGTGTAGTCGCCCGCGAAGGCGGTGCGGCGGAACTTGTGGGCGCCGAAGAAGCGCTGGGAGATCCGGCCGTCCTCCTCCCGGGCGAAGGCCATGCCGTAGCGCTCCAGGTCGTCGATGCCGAGGGCGGCTCCCCGGGTGACGATCTCGGCGGTGCGGGGGTCGCCGAGGAGGTAGCTCTCCTTGAGGGTGTCGGCGGCGTGCTGCTGCCAGGTGTCCTCGGGGTCCATCGTGGCCAGGGCCGCATTGATCCCGCCGGCGGCGAGAGAGGTGTGGGTGTCCTCCTTGGGGCGCTTGCCGACGGCGAGGACATCGACGCCGGCCTCGGCCAGCTCGATGGCCGCGCGCAGGCCCGCGCCGCCGGTGCCGATCACCAGCACTGTGGTGGAAAGACGTTGTTCGGTGGCAACCACGGTTGCTCCCATCGCTCGGGGTGGTCACCAGCTACGACCAGGTGGAGTGAGGGTTTGTGACACCGTCGCCCGGACCCGGGCCCGCCCATCGGTGTCACACCTTGGCGGCGGGGTCGGTCATACCGCACACCGGCCGGGTGCACCGGGCCGTGCGGTCCGCAACCGCCGGCCGGGGAAGGGGATGTGGGGACGATGACCGACGTCATAGGCCACCGGGCGGGCCGCCCGGCCGCCCCGTCGCCGCCTTGCCCCCGCTGCATGCGGTCAAGAGCGACCTGTACGGATTCGCCGCCCGCCCGGATCGGTGTGCCGGCGTGCGGGTCAGGCCCCCAGAGACAGCACGTAGGGGTTCAGCTTGACCGGGTTCATCACCCACATGATGCGCTCGATGCCGGCCTCGGAGGCGTCCACGCACAGCAGGGCCACCGGGGCGTCGTCCCGTGCGACGAGCACGGCGGGCCGGCCGTTGGCCTCGACGAACCGGGTCTCGGCATCCGGCCAGAACCGCGGAGCGAAGGCGGTCAGGTAACGCGAGACGTGATCGCGGCCGATGACCGGGATCCTGGACGCGCCGCGGATGCCGCCGCCGTCCGAGTAGCTGACGACGTCCGAGGTCAGCAGATCCTCCAGGGTGGAGAGATCTCCCGTGCGCGCGGCGGAGAGGAAGCCTTCGAGCAGGCGCCGGTGGGCCGCGGGACTGACCCGCTCCTTGCGCTCGGCACCGAGGTGCTTGCGCGCCCTGCTGACCAGCTGCCGGGCGTTCGCTTCGCTGGTCTCCAGGATGTCCGCGACCCGCTGGTAGGGGTAGTCGAACGCCTCCCGCAGCACGTAGGCGGCGCGTTCGATCGGGTTGAGCTTCTCCATCAGCAGCAGCACCGCCAGCTCGACGGCCTCGGCGCGTTCCGCCCCCAGGTGCGGGTCCTGGGTGGTGTCGACCGGCTCGGGGAGCCAGGGCCCGACGTAGGACTCCCGGCGTACCCGCGCGGACTGGGCCAGGTTGATCGCGAGGCGGGTGGTGACCGTGGTCAGGAAGGCGGCCGGCTCATGGATCTGCGCGCGGTCGGTGTTCTGCCATCGCAGCCAGGCGTCCTGGAGGATGTCCTCGGCCTCGACGGCACTGCCGAGGATGCGGTACGCGATGCCGAACAACCGGGGTCTGGCCGAGAGGAATTCGTCGAGACCGCGGTCGAACGTGTCGGGGTGGGCGCCAGCGCGCATGGGTCGTCCCTTCTGGCTTTGCGCCCTACATGCTACGCGCCAGGGGGGAAGGGTACGCGCTGCGGGCCGCATCCGCCCACGCTATCTCTTTCGCGATCACCGGTCACACGGTGGCAAGCGACATGCCCGATCCGCCGGATTCGCCCATCGGTTCCGCTGCCCGCGCAGTGCTCCGGAAGGCCGTAATCGACGGCTGAAAGGACTGAGTGAGGAGGCTGGTTGTCACACCTGAGCCCGGTCCCCGGTCACCAGTGACGAACGATGTTCACGTCTACGGAAGGTGCAACACAGTGTCGGACAACATGACAGCACACGACCACTCCGCCCACGGCCACCACGGGCACGGCGACCACGAGGGGACCGCCGGCTGGATGACGGCGGCGAAGGTGCTCCAGGACGCCGCACCGTTCACCGTCCCGGAGGGGGCGTCGGCGATGACCATTCTCGTCGAGTGGGAGCCGGGCGACCCGGGCACGCCCCCGCACCGGCACTCCGGCCCCGCTTTCGGATACGTCGTCGAGGGCGCGGTCCGTTTCGAGCTCGAGGGCGAGCCCGAGCGGGTGGTGGAGGCGGGCGGCACCTTCTGGGAGCCCGGCGGCGACGCCATCCACTACCAGGACGGCAACGCGCTTTCCGACGCGCGGACCCGGTTCGTGGTGACCATGATGTGCGCTCCGGGCAAGCCCATGCTCGAACTCGTCGACGAGAAGGAACTGGCGGAGCGCGCCCACCTGCGGGCACCGCGCCCCACCGCCTGAGCGGGCACGGCACGGACCCGGCATGCGCACGCCCGTCGTCCTGGTGCACTGCCTGCTGACGCTGCTGTTCGTGGCGGTGCTTCTGCACGGGCTGGCGCGGGGTGCCGGATCAACCAGGACCGGGCTCGGTGTCCGGGTGGACCGGCTGCTGGCCGCCGCCATGGCCGTGTCCATGGCGGCGATGCCCTGGACCGACGTCCGGGCGGGCCCCGCTGCCGTCGCTGGCGGTGTCTTCACCGCCGGCGCGGTGTGGTTTCTCCTGCCGGTCGGCCGCCGGGAGGCCGGGGGGACCGCCGCGATGACCCACCGGCTGCCGCACGCGGCCGGTATGGCCGCGATGGCCTGGATGCTGCGCGTGCCGCACACCGGGACCGGATCGGCGTACCCACACCTCGGGTCGGCTGCGCGCTCCACCGGGCCCGGCGTGCTGGGCGCCGGTGTCCCCCTCGCCGGCTCCGCGATCACGCTGTCGCTGGCGTCCTGTCTGCTGGCGTACGCGTTGTGGTCACTGACCCGCCCCATGCCCTCGCTGCGCTCCGCCGTGAGCGCGGCGCGCAAGGCCGCGGCGGCGACGCCGTCACGGCACGTGGGTGAAGGGGCGATGGCGCTCGGGACGGCCGTGATGCTGGTCCTGCCCCACTGACCGCGGGACGAGAAAACGGGCGCGCGTCCGGGCACGGCGAGGGCGCGGCGGTCCGCGGTCATGGGCTGAATGACCGCGGACCACCGCGCCGGACGGCCGGAGCGATGATCGTCGCCCCATCGAGGGGGCGGGCGCGCTCACGGCAGGCCCGCACCGAGGAGGCGAGCGCCGTTCAGGACGGGTCCCCGTACACCGCCTTGCTCCGCATCAGGAAGTCGGAGAGATAGCTGTCGTGGGGGACACCCGGCGCCATCCAGTGGGTCGGCTGATCGCCGAAGTACACGTTGGCGATGCTGGGTTCCGCGACCAGTGCCTCCCCCAGGCCTCGGTCCCGGGTCAGTGCCGACAGCACGAGCGTGTCGCGCAGCGGCGCCATGCCGTCCGCGCGGGTCCAGGGAGCGATCCACACGCAGGGGAAGGGCAGTTCGGTGCGCAGTTGAGGGGCTCGGGCGCTCGCGGTCTGGTGCACGGCGGGGCGCAGTACGGCGCTGCCGTCTCCGAGGTCGTCGGCGATCCCGTCGCCGCCGAGCCAGGCGTGCGTCCCGGCCGCGACCGTCTTCAGATACGTGCTGAGGGCTCGGGCCCGCTCCCGCGGGCACACCGGCAGACGGGCCCTCTCGTCCTGCGGGGGAAGGCTGGGCAGGACGGCCAGCCGTGCCGCGAGGGCTTCGGCGAGCCGGGCTGGGTCACCCTCGACGAGGATCGCGGTGGCATTGACGCACGCGGTGCCGCTCTCGCCGGCGACGGAGGCGACGAGGGTGTCCAGATGGTCGTGCCAGTCGGTGTCCGCGGTGATGAGGATCTTCGACCGTCCCGGCCCCTGCGGCAGGATCCGCGCGTCGTGCGCGTACTTGGCCACCACGTCGTCGCCGCCGTACACCACGGCCCGGTCCGCGCCGTGGACGAGCGTGTCGGCGGCCGCGTGGTCGGTGGGCAGCAGCATGAGCTGGCCGTCCCGGAGGCCCGCCTGACGCAGTGCCGCGACGAGCCGGTGGGGGGTGAAGGGCTCGCGCCGGGACGGGCGCACGGCGACGCGGTAACCCAGCGCCAGCGCCTCCAGCCAGCCGCGGTGCACACCGGGATGGTTGCCGGACGCGTTGACGGCGAACACGTCGCCCTGACGTGCCCACACCGTGTGCGTCTCGTGCAGGATGGGGTCGCTGAGGTCGCGGGCGGCGCCGCGCGGCCTGCCGCGGTCGGCGGACGAGGCGGCGTGCCGTACGAAGTGCGCCGTGCCCCGGGTCGCGGCACGCACCACGGCGAGCGGCGTGCCCGAGGTCCGGCTGACGAGACGTTCGTACTCCCGGACGCTCAAGCCCCCCACGGTGCCCGCGGCGAAGGCCTCCCCGGCGGTGGCGAACACGGTCTCCAGGTCGGCCGCGGCGATCGGCGGCGCTTGGCGCAGGGCACCGATCGCCCGAGCCACGTACAGCGGGGGAACCAGACTCAGCCGTGCGATCGGGGCACCGGACACGTCGGTCACCGTGCTCGGCACACGTGTGCGGTAGGTGCCCCGCGGGCCCAGGGCGTCGAGGTGCAACGGCTCGGTGGTCGACACGGCGGTCATCAGTAGACACCCTCGATGACGGTCTCACCCTCGACCGCGGGAGCCGGCGCGACGTCGGCGACGGCGTCCCCGGCGTGGCCCTCGGCCGGGCGGACCCGCAACGCGGTGTCCCGCTCCCTGTTGTTGGGGATCAGCATGGACTTGCTGACGTGGCTCACCACCACCTGGCCCCGCTCGCCCTCCGCCACCGGTTGCCCGGTGTCGGGATCCACGACGTTCAGGAAGACGTACGGCGAGACCGGGTCGAACACACACGGCTCCGACGCCGTGAGACCGACCCGCTCCAGAAGCGCGGTGAGCATCATGGTGTTGCCGTACATGCCGATCACCGGCACGTCGGGAAACACCTCGGTCTGCAACAGGTCCCGGGTGTCGGGATCCATGTGGGTGCCGCCCCAGATGATCGCCTGGGCGCTGCCGTTGATGACCTCCACGAGGTCGCTGTCCCGGGCGAAGCGCTCCAGCATCGGGGTGGTGGCGGCTATGACACCGATGTCCTGGCCGAGCAGGATGCGCCGGCACTGGTCCACGAGATGGTCGGTGTAGGCGTCGACCTCGTCGCGACGGCCCGCGGCGACGAGCTTCTTGACCCAGCGGGGGTCCATGTCGACCCCCAGCCCGGGGCTGCCGAGACTTGCCGCGGCCCGTTGCAGCACATCACCCACGAGGTGCGGGCCGGTCGGCGCCACGGTCAGCCACAGTGCGCCGACGGGCAGTTGGTGGTCCCGGAGCCGGCGGGCCACCTGGTCGCTGCCGTGCCGCGCCCAGTCGTCCATCTGCACAACCCGCTTCGGCGTCCCGGTCGTGCCGCCGCTCTCGAACACGTGCAGCGGCCGGGCCTGCGGACCGTAGCCGCGGGGGACGAGATCGGACACCCACACATCGCGCAGCTCGTCCGTCAGATCGGGAAAGAGCGCCAGGTCCGCCACGCCCTTGACGTCGCGGCGGGGGTCGAAACCGAGCCGGTCGACCCGTTCCAGCCAGTACCGGGACCCCGTCTCGGGAGTGAAGTGCCACTGCATGGCCGCCCGGACGTAGTCGTCGGGGTCCACCCCGTCGAAGGGGCCGGCGTCCAGAACGGTCAATGAGCCGATCGGCATAGAACCGCCTTTCTCGAAGTCGCTGAGGGCGGACGCGTGCGAACCGCGCGTCCCGGGCGGTCCCGCGGGCCCGACCCGCTCTCGCAGAGAAGACCGAGGGGTGCAGGCGTCTGTGACAGCCCCGCGGAAACGCGGCTGCACCCCTGGCAACGGCACACCGTCACAACGACCCGTGCCACCTGGTCTGATGACTGGGCCGCAGCCGACCGGCTGTGCCCAGGTCGAGGGAGAGGGACATGCGACAGGGACTGCGGATCGTGCGCGTCGACCAGGACGACGAGCCCCGTGTGGCCGCTCTGCACCGCCGGTGCTCCGCCGCCGCCCGGTGGCACCGCTACCACCGGGCCATGGGCGACCCCGACACCTACCTGGGGCCGCTGCTGTCCCGACCCCAGTCGGTACACCTGGCGGTGCAGGACCCGCGAGAGCGGCTCGTCGCGATAGGGCATCTGCTGCCGGACGACGGTGACGCCGAGGCCGCGCTCCTGGTGGAGGACACCTGGCAGAACAGGGGGCTGGGCACCCGGCTCCTGGAAGAACTCGGCCGGTTCGCCGTCGAGTTGGGCGTACGTGAGGTCTACGGCGTCATCCACCCCGACGACGCCCGCATGGCGGCCGTCCTGCACCACTCCGACGTTCCGCTGCGCACGGTCCCGGAGACGGGCAGTGCGACGACGGTCCGGGCCTGGACGCAGGACATCGGCTTCGCCCTCGCCCGCTCGCCGACGCGGCGTGCGTGGTGGCAACGCGGTGCAGGAAAACACTGTGTGCCGGGTGCTTCGGTACGCTCCTGGGCTCCTGAAGCTGGAGTTCAGCGGGTTCTCCGACCTTCCTTCGAAGATGCGTCGCCTACTCGCTGAGCCTGCACAGTGCAAGACGTGTGACAACATTGGACGAGATAGTGTTTCGACTGTCGCTCGCCGACGGGTGTTTCTCCCCGCGGTTCGATGCGGGCGGCTACAAGTGAGGGGATTGCCATGGCCGAGCTGTTCTATGACACCGACGCCGACCTGTCCATCATCCAGGACCGCAAGGTCGCGGTCATGGGTTACGGCAGCCAGGGCCATGCCCACGCGCTGTCGCTGCGTGACTCGGGTGTCGACGTCCGCGTCGGTTTGCACGAGGGTTCCACGTCCCGGGCGAAGGCCGAGGAGCAGGGCCTGCGTGTGGTGACGGTGGCGGAGGCGGCCGCCGAGGCCGACGTGATCATGATCCTTGTTCCGGACCCGCTCCAGGGCGAGGTCTACGAGCAGCACATCGCCCCGAACCTGAAGGACGGCGACGCGCTGTTCTTCGGGCACGGCTTCAACATCCGCTTCGGCTTCGTCAAGCCGCCGGCGAACGTGGACGTGTGCATGGTCGCCCCCAAGGGGCCGGGTCACCTGGTGCGTCGCCAGTACGAGGAGGGCCGCGGCGTTCCGTGTCTGGTGGCGGTGGAGCAGGACGCCACAGGAAGCGCCTTCCCGCTGGCGCTGTCGTACGCCAAAGGCATCGGTGGCACCCGTGCCGGTGTCATCAGGACGACCTTCACCGAGGAGACCGAGACCGACCTGTTCGGTGAGCAGGCCGTGCTCGCCGGTGGCGTGTCAGCGCTGGTCAAGGCGGGCTTCGAGACGCTGACCGAGGCGGGCTACCAGCCGGAGATCGCCTACTTCGAGTGCCTGCACGAGCTGAAGCTGATCGTGGACCTCATGTACGAGGGCGGTCTGGAGAAGATGCGCTGGTCGATCTCGGAGACCGCCGAGTGGGGCGACTACGTCACCGGCCCGCGCATCATCACCGACGCCACCAAGGCCGAGATGAAGAAGATCCTTGCCGAGATCCAGGACGGCACCTTCGCGCGTGAGTGGATGGCCGAGTACCACGGCGGTCTGAAGAGGTATCAGGAGTACCGGAAGCAGGACTCCGAACTGCTGCTGGAGACCACCGGCAAGGAGCTGCGCAAGCTCATGAGCTGGGTCAATGACGAGGAGCGCTCGTGATCGCGCGGTCCGGCACGGAAGGGAACCGGTGACGGTCTCATGACGACGCTGCATGTCACCCTGCTCGGGGGGCTCCGTGAGATAGCCGCCGTACCACTGCCCGTGGCGGAAGCCGCGCACGGCACGCGGTCGCTGCGCCGCTTCGCTCTGGAACTCCACGTCCCGCACGAACGGCACGCGGCGCTGGATGCCGAACTGCGGGCCGCCGCCGCGCCGGACGGGACGTACTTGCAGGGCACCGACGCGCTGTGGCGCGTGGTGGAGGGCTGGACCGTCGAGGCTCACGGTCCGCGGACCGGGATCCACCGGTACCGGGTGGAGATCGAGGAGGTGGAGGACGCTGCGCGGGCCAGCAGCGGTGCTGAGGGCGCGGGCGCGTCAGCCGAGGCGGGCACGCTGCCCGTCGGCGAGAGCGCCGGCGCCATGCAGCTCAAGCTGGCCGTCCTGGTGCTGCCCGTCTCGGACGTCGACCGGGCGAAGTCGTTCTACGAGGCCGTCGGGTTCCGGCTGGATGCCGACCATGCCATCGACGCCTCCTATCGCGTGGTGCACATGACGCCCCCGGGATCGGCGTGCTCGATCCTGTTCGGGACCGGAGTCACCACGGCCGCCCCGGGTTCGGTGCGGGGCCTGCACCTCGTCGTCTCCGACATCGAGCAGGCCTGCCGGGAACTTGCGGCGAGGGGCGTGGCGACCGGCGGAATCTTCCATGACACGAGCGGTGTGTTCCACCGCAGCACCGATGAGAAGCGGGTCGAGGGACCCGACCCGCAGCGTCGTGACTATCACTCCTACGCCGAGTTCAGCGACCCGGACGGCAACGAATGGGTGCTTCAGGAGGTGCCGGGGCGGAGCTGAGAGGCTCGTGCGGTGTTCAACCGCGAGGGTGGGCGTCGTCTGGCGATCCGGAGCGACGCTCACCTGCGCCGTATGTCGGCGCGGTGCCGTGCAGGGTCTGGAGGGACTCGGTGATCGACGCGATACGTGTGTTCACGATGTGCACGGCCTCACGGAGCCGGCGCAGCCGCCCTTCGAGAGCGGTCGCCTCGGCCGTGAGCGACGCCGCGACGGTGGCGGGGTCGGCCTGAAGATCAACGCCTTGGGACATCATTCCGGTCCTCCTCGGATCGTGTCGGACACCAGTTCCCGTACTGACCGGACAGGGGACGCGCTTGTGACATCCGGAGGCGTCGTCCCCGTGAGGGAGTGGGTGGTGGGCCGTGGCCCGGGGCGGGGCCTCGGCTGACACGCCCTTGGGTTCAGCAGGCCTCCAGGACGAAGTCGCCCAGGATGTGCTGTCGTATGCGCTGCACCTCGGCACGATCGGGTTCCACGGGCAGGTGGCCGCGGGTGTCCCGCTCGGAGGCGCTGTTGGCCCGCCGCACCGCTGCGCACAGGGCTTCGGCGCTGTCCGGCGCCTCGCCGACGACGTAGTATAGCCAGACGATCTGGGAGGCGTCCGACCGGCACGGCAGCCCGACCAACCAGGTGCGGGAGTCTCTGGGTGTGCTGAACATGAGGTGTCATCTCCGTTCTCTGCCGGCGGCGATGGCGGCAAAAGCGGGTGGGGCTCCGCGAGGAGTTCCGCCCTTTCCTCATTGACTGGACAGCACCCCGGTCCGTGACAGCGCATCGGCCTGTTGCGGCTGTCCCCCCTCAACTGCCGTGGCGCGGCTCATGGATGAGGATCTTGGTGTCACAGATACGTGTGCGTCCCTGTCTCATGAGCGAACAGATCGGGCCAGGCAGGAGAAAAAGGGTGCGCGTTCCGCGAGCCGCCGACACTCGTGCGTGGAGCCGCCATCGCCTCTCGCGCACGAAAGACCACACATGAGCATCCCCATTCCGCGGCCGGACGTTCCGGCCGCCGATCGCTGTGGAGGACATCGGGCTCATGAGACCCGTCCCCGTGGGGATTTCTCCTTCTGCCGCGACCTCAAAGTACTTCTGCTGTCCCAGGACGAACACGACGCGGTCCATGTCCGGCGGCTGCTCCCGGACCGGCTGGCCGATGCGCTGGTCTGGCACTCGAGCGTCGAGGAAGGATGGCGTGCCTCCGCCGTCCACGGCCCGCTGTGCGTTCTGGTGGGCAGCACACCGGCCGGCCGGACCTTGGCCGACGTCGTCACCCGGGTACGCCGTCACGCCCCCGACGCGGCCGTGCTCGTTCTCGAGGGCACACATGCGTCCCACGCCTTCCGCGCCGTCGCCGGCTCGGTGCAGGGCCGGGCCGATCACCGCCGCAGCGCTCCCGACGAGTTCTGCCGGACGATCTGGATCGCCCTGCAACGCGCCGTCGCGGGGCGCACCGTGGCCGGCGAGGAGATCGCCCGGGACAACGCCCTGCTGGAACGGGGGCTGTTGCCCGACCTGACGCTGCGGGCAGACGGCTTCACGACCGCCTTCCACTATGCGCCGGGCCGCGCGCACACGTTGCTGGGCGGCGACTTCTGCGATGTGGTGCGCGGCGACGACGGCAGCGCCCACGTGGTCATGGGCGATGTGTCCGGACACGGTGCCGCCGCGGCCGCCCTCGGCGTCCACCTGCGCCTGGCATGGCGCACGGCCGTGCTGTGCGGGCAGAGCCAGCTGGAACAACTCCATCTGCTCGAACGCATCCTGACCGAGGAGCGAGCGGAGGAGGAGACCTACGCGACCGTGGTGTCCCTGGTTCTGTCGCCCCACCGCCGCACCCTGCGGACGGTCACCGCCGGCCACCCCGGGTTTCTGCACCGGCACCAGGGAGAGGTCCGATGGGTGGAGCCGCCGCCGGCTCTCCCGCTGGGACTCTTCCCCGGGCAAGGCGACTGGTGTGAGAGCGAGATGGCGACGCCGGACGGGGACGGCATCGTGCTCTTCACCGACGGCCTCTACGAAGGCCGTACGGCCAGCGGACGGCTCGGGGAGGAGGGCTTGCTGAGGCTGGCCGGTCGGCTTGCGCATCTGGAGGCGCAGACGTTCGTCGACGCCCTGGTAAGCGGCGTGTCGCTGCTGGCCGCTCCGTTCGGTGGGCTGCGGGACGACGTGGCGGTGCTTCATCTGTCCTGCGACGGCGGGGGCGGGGCTTGATGGTCCGCCGTTCCGCGGGGCCGGCCCGGTCCACGGAAGAAGCCGGTCCCCGCCGGGGAAGGGGCGGGAACCGGCTGGTACATGTGCCCCGGCCGGGGGATCTCGGCGCTCGACCCGGCCCGCATCTCGGTGGGGCCCTGGCGTCGGCTCGCGTTCTAGTCGAGAGCCCGGTGATGGGCGAAGCGCGACACCAGCGGCGGCTCCATCAGCCAGCCGTGCGCCCGGCCGTGCCGTGCGTCCGAGGTGTCGGCGGTGTCGGCGGTTTCGCGCAGCAGAGCGAAGGACATCGCCGCGCCGATGGCCAGCAGGCCCGCGCACAGGGGCATGGCCCGGTTGAACGCCGTGTCGAAGGAGTCGGGGGAGCGGTAGGCGTCCGGGCTCATGCCGACCAGCAGTGGCAGCGCGGCCACGGAGACCAGCCCGGCCGCGCGTGCGGCCGCGTTGTTGATCCCGCTGGCCAGGCCCGCGTCGGCGGCCTCGACCGAGGCCAGCAGCGTCACGCTCAGCGGAGCGACCATGATGACCATGCCCGTGCCCATCACCAGCAGGGCGGGCAGAACGTCGGCGAAATAGGAGGCGTGCGTGCCCACCCGCGCCGTCATCAGCATGCCCGCCCCGCACACCACAGGGCCGACCGTGAGCGGGATGCGCGGTCCCAGGCGCTGGGCGAGCGTCCCGGAGCGGGCGGAGAACAGCAGCATCAGCACCGTGCTCGGCAACATGGCGGCACCCGCCGCCAGTGCCGAATAGCCGGCGACGATCTGCAGTTGCAGGGCGGTCAGGAAGAAGAACCCGCCCAGCCCGGCGTAGACGCACAGGGTGATCAGGTTGATGGCCGTGAACGGTCGCGACGAGAAGATCGACAGGGGCATCATGGGGTCGCTGCTGCGCCGCTCCACCAGCACGAACGCGACCCCGGCCGCGATGCTGCCGGCGGCCGTGGCAAGGGCGACGGGCCCGCCCGAACGGGCTTCGGTCAGCGCGTAGGTGGCCAGAGCGAGTGTCAGCGCGCCCAGCGCCGCACCGGCGAGGTCGAAGCCCCGCCGGGACCGTGTGTGGGCACTGGCGGCGACGGTGAGCTGCTGCGGCCTGCCGACGGACTCCGGGACGTGGCGCAGTGCCAGGGGCACGCAGAGCAGCGCCGGGGGGATCGTCAGCAGAAAGGTCCAGCGCCAGCCGGGGCCGTCGACGAGCCATCCGCCGAGAAACGGCCCGAGTGCCGCCCCGATGCCGCCGAAACCGGACCACAGGCCAATGGCGCGCGGCCGGTCGTCCGGGTGGAAGGAGGCTTCGATGATCGCCAGGGAGCCGGGGGTGAGCAGCGCTCCGCCGACGCCCTGGAGAGCGCGGGCGGCTATCAGCGTGGTCGTGTCGGGAGCCAGCCCGCACAGCAGGGAGGCCGCGGCGAACCAGATGATGCCCAGGACGAAGATCCGGCGTCGGCCGAAGCGGTCGCCCAGGGAGCCGCCCAGCAGGATGAGTCCCGCCAGGGTCAGCATGTAGGCGTTCACGGTCCACTGGAGTGCGGCGAGGTCGGCGTCGAAGTCGTCGCCGATGTGCGGCAGCGCGACGTTGGTGACGGTCGAGCCGAGCAGCACCACGCTGGAGCCGAGCACGGTGGCCAGAAGGGTCCATCGACCACGGGCGCTGGAGATGCGCAGGAAGGCCGGGTCGCCCGGGGCGGGGGAGGGGTGCATGTCGTCTCCTTGGGACAGTGGGCCAGGAGGCGGCCGGTGCGTTCGTGCCGGGCAGCGGGTGCGGCGGGTCGGTCTTCTCGTGGACGCACGGGTGCGCTGGGTGGGTGGGGGGGTGGGGGGGTGCCGGGTGGCGCGTCGCGTATGCCCTGGGTGCGGCGGTTCACGGGTGGCGAGTCGCGTACGGCCCGGGGGGCGGTGGTTCGCGGGTGGGCCTTCGCGTGGGGCCCGGGTGCTGCGGTTCGCGGTGCGGCGTCGTGGGGACGCGGGGGCGTCCGGGGATCCGTCTCCCGCTCGGTGGGCCGGGGTGAGCGGGAGACGGACGGTGGCGTCCGGCGGGGCCGGAGCGGGCGGGTCAGCCGAACATGCCCGGCTTGTAGCCGCCGGCGGGCTGCTGGTTGATGACGTTGATGCGGTTGTAGGCGTTGATGATCGCGATCAACGAGATCAGCGCGGCGAGCTGGTCCTCGTCGTAGTGCTTGGCGGCGTTGGCCCAGGCCTCGTCCGACACCCCGCCCGCCGCGTCGGCGATGCGGGTGCCCTGCTCGGTGATCTCCAGCGCCGCGCGCTCGGCGTCGGTGAAGACGGTGGCCTCGCGCCAGGCGGCGACCAGGTGCAGCCGCTGCTGGTCCTCACCCGCGGCGACGGCGTCCTTGGTGTGCATGTCGGTGCAGAACCCGCAGCCGTTGATCTGGCTGGCCCGGATCTTCACCAGTTCCTGGGTGGCGACGGGCAGCGCCGAGTGCACAGCGGCCCCGGCCGAGTTGAGGTGCTTCATGACCTTGCCCGCGAGAGCGTTGCCGAAGTAGTTGATGCGCGCGTCCATGTAGGGATCCTGAGAGTTGAGTGATGGGCGGTGAACTGGGCTGATGCTGCTGCGATTTCGGGGCCGTGGGCGAAGTGCTCGCCGTTACTGCTTGCTGCTCCAGTCGGCGAAGTGCGTCTCGCCGAGCTGTGCGTCGGGGCCGGGCAGCAGGTCGGACTCCTTGAGGGCGGCGCCCCAGTAGAGACCCTTGGGGTCCGTCACGACCGTGCGGGGGTCGTCGTGGGCCGCGAGGCCCTGGCGGATGAAGTCCTCCAGGGTGAAGGTGTCGGGGCCGGCGACCTCGACGATTCCGTTGACCGGAGTGCCGACCGCCGTGCGGCCGACGGCCGCGGCCACGTCGCCCGAGAAGATGGGCTGGATCTTGATGGGGGCGACGGACACCGTGTCACCGGTGGTCGCCGAGTCCGCGAGGGCCTTGGCGAACTCGAAGAACTGCGTGGCGTGGACGATCGAGAACGGCACTCCCGAGTCCCGGATCATGTCCTCCTGGACCTGCTTGGCCTGGAAGTAGCCGGACTGCTGGAGGCGGTCGGTGCCCACGACGGACAGGGCCACGTGGTGCGTGACGCCGGCGGCGGCCTCCGCGGCGAGCAGGTTGGTGGTGGAGGCGCGGAAGAACTCCATCACCGCGTCGTCATCGAAGGAGGGGGAGTTGGAGACGTCGACGACGACGGAAGCGCCCTTCAGGACGTCGGCCAGGCCTTCGCCGGTGACCGTGTTGACTCCGGTGTTCGGGGAGGCTGCCACCGCCTCGTGACCGTGTTCGTTGAGCTTGGAGACGACCTTGGAACCGATGAGTCCGGTTCCGCCGATCACTACGACCTTCATGGACTTTCCCTTCACTGATCTCGCACGGTGCCCGATGGGTCTGCGGCGACCTCGTCCACAGCACCGGCCGCGATGACTCGTACCCTCCTGACCAGGCGGCCCCGATATCTGTGACAGGGCGGCGCACAAAGATTTCGCGCCGCTGTCGATCGGCCCTCAGACGGCGGGTCCGGCATTGTCGGACGCGTCGCGCCACGGCTCGGTGATCCCGGTCGGGGCGGGCCACAACGGTGTGCGGCGCACACCGTTCGTCGCGGACCACACCATGGCGTCCAGCAGGGCTGTCGCGGCGCCGGGGCGGTCCGACCGGTGGTGGCAGCCCCGGGGCCCGAGCCGCTCCCGAGCGCACTGGAGGGTCGCCCGGGCGGCGAGCACGGCGGATCTGAGGTCGTAGGCGTGCGCCAGGTCCGAGAAGCCGCCGATGTCGATGTGCACGCCGATGTCCGCCGTCCGGGTCTCGATCTCGTCGAGTGCGGTCAGTCCCGCGACGAGACCGGTTTCGTCCCGGACCACGCCGGCGTGGTCCGTCATCAGACGCCGTACCGCGCGCTGCAGAGCGCGGGCGTTGTGGTTGCCGTCGGCGGCCACCAGGCGGAGCACGTCGGCTTCCGCGGCGCGGGTCGCGGCCGGTGAGTGGCGTGGACCGGTGGGTGCGGCGGAGTATTCCACCGCGGCGCGCCCGGCGATCCGCCCGTGCGCGAGGAGTTCTACGGGAGGGTCCTCTCGCCGGTGCGGGCCGCCGACCGCTTCCCCGACCGCGAAGAGCCCGTCCACGTCGGTGCTGTGGTCCTCGGCCTTGACCCAGATGCCGCCCAGGGAGACGTGGGCGATCGGGACGACCTCGACGGGGTCGCGCGTGATGTCGAGCGTCTGCAGTTCCAGCAGCGTCCGGTGCAGTTGCGGCAGCCGCGCCAGGACCGTGTCAGCGGGCAGGTGGGACAGGTCCAGCCAGACGCCGCCGGACCGGGAGCCGCGGCCTTCCCGGATCTCGGTGTAGGACGCCCGCGCGACGGTTTCCTGGTCGGAGAGCTCCATCCGCTCGGGGTCGTAGCGCGTCATGAACCGCTCGCCGAGGTTGTTGAGCAGCACGCCGCCCGCGTGCCGTGCGCTGTCGCTGACCGGCATGCCTGCGGCGTGGTCCGGCTCGATCAGCCCGAACGGATGGAATTGCACCAAGTCGGGGTCGCGCAACCGGGCACCGGCCTCGGCGGCGAGCCGGAGCGAGCCGCCGGTGTTCTCGTGGCGGCGCGAGGACGTGTGCCGCCAGATGCGGGTGTGCCCGCCGGTGGCGAGGATCACCGCGTCGGCGTGCACGAGGTAGCGGGAGCCGTCGACGAGGCCGAATCCGTAGGCGCCGAACACCGTTCCGTCGTCGACCAGCAGCCGGGTGACGTACACGTGCGGCAGGACGCGGATCGCGAATTGCCGTCCGCGCACCTGAAGGGCCTGGTGCAGGTCCGGGCCGGTGAGCCGTGCGGTGGACGTGCTGCCGGTGTGTCCGGGGCGCCTGCCGCGGGGCTCGAGGCCGTCGATGTGCTGCGCGGAGGCGCCGGGCGCGCTCCGCTCGGCGGGCGGGGCGGCCGGTAAGCGGCTCTGCGGCGACATGTCGGCCGCATGCCCCTCCCCGGTGCCGCCAGGGCGGGCAGGGGCGGACGTCCGCTCGGCATGGTCCCATGCCGCGCCGGCCGGGGCGGCGTCGCGGGCCCGTTGGGTGACCACGACGACCGCGACACCGGCCTCGGCGACTTCGATGGCCGCGCGGAGGCCTGACGCACCGCTTCCCACCACGAGAACGGACGTGGTGAGCTGGTGTCCGAGAGAAGACATGGGTCCTCCTGCGACAGCGAACGGACAGGATCATTGGTTGGGATCGACCGGACAGGCCCCGGATTTGTGACACCTTCAGCGTGCTTTCAGGCGTGGAAGTAGTCACAGCGCCCGTCCGAGCTGAGGGGGAGGGTTCGCAGGTACCGTGGCAAGGATTCTTCCGAACACCGCTGTGGGAGCTCTGTTCCCCCGGATCCCGCCGAGGAGCCGAGTCGCATGATCGCCAGCCCGCTTCCCGATCTGGTCGGCCGGCAGCGTGAGTGCGCGGCGCTCGACGATCTGCTGGCCGGCCTGCGGGACGGCAGTTCCCGTGCCCTGGTCGTCCGAGGCGAGGCGGGCATCGGCAAGTCGGTGCTGCTGGAGTACGTGGCCGCGCAGGCGTCCCGGGTGCAGGTGACCTGGGCACGCGGTGTCGAGGCCGACATGGAACTGCCCTACGCGAGCCTGCACCAGGTGTGCGCGCCGTTCCTGGACGGCGTCGAGGAACTGCCGCAACCCCAACGTGACGCGCTGCGCGTGGCGTTCGGGACGGCGGTCGGCGATCCGCCCGACCGCTTCCTGGTCGGTCTCGCCGTGCTGACCCTGCTCACCCGCGCCTCGGAGACCCGGCCGGTGCTGGTGCTGGTCGACGACGCCCAGTGGCTGGACCAAGTGTCGTTGCAGACACTTGAGTTCGTCGCCCGGCGCCTGCTCGCGGAGCCGGTCGCCATGGCGTTCGCGGTCCGCGACCCCGAGGGGCAGTCCGCGCTCGTCGGCCTGCCGGCGCTGGAACTCAGTGGCCTTGACGCCGCCGCGGCCGGAGAGCTCCTGGAGAGCGCTGTGGGGGGACGGCTGGAGGAGCGGGTCCGGGACCGGTTCGTGGCCGAGACACGCGGCAACCCGCTGGCGCTGCTGGAGTTCTCCCGCGGCCGCAGCGCCGCCGAACTGGCCTACGGCGTCGACGCGTCGAGTGCCCCGGTCGTCCAGGGACCGGTGGCCAGCCGTGTCGAGCGTGACTTCGCCGGGCGGCTCGGTGCGCTGCCGGCCGCGACCCGCACCCTGCTGCTGATCGCCGCGGCGGAACCGGTGGGCGACGTGCGCCTGTTGATCCGCGCGGCCGCTTCCCTCGGCATCACTCCGGACGCCGCACCGGCCAAGGCGGCTGGCCTGATCGAGTTCGGAGAGCCCGTACGATTCCGGCACCCGCTGGTCCGTTCGGCGGTCTACCACGGAGCCGAGCCGGAGGAACGGCGTGCGGTGCACCGGGCCCTGGCCGAGGCCACGGACCCCCTCCTGGACCCCGACCGGCGCGCCTGGCACGCCGCGCAGGCGGCCGACGGGCCGGACGAGGAGGTCGCCGCGGGACTGGAACAGGCCGCCGACCGCGCCCGGCAGCGCGGTGGCATCGCGGCCGAGGCGGTGCTGCTGGAACGCGCGGTGGAGGTGACGCCCGACCCGTGGCCGCGAGGGCGCCGGGCCCTTGCGGCCGCCGAGGCGCACTTCTCGGCCGCCGCGCCCGAACGGGCCACGGAACTGGCGGCGGTGGCCGACCTGTATCCCCTCAGCGTCCTGGACCGGGCCCGCCTGGCCCGGCTGCGGGCCAGAATCCTGTTCGCCCGCAGCCGCAGCGACGAGGCGGCACCACTCCTTCTGAACGCGGCCGCACAGTTCACCGCGGCGGGATCTCCCCTGGCGCGGGAGACGTACCTGGAGGCGATCAGCGCGACCATCTTCGCTAGCCGGGTCCATGGTCCGACCGGCGCCCGCGCCGCGGCGATCGCGGCTCGCGCGTCCGGGGCGCCCTCGTCGGGTTCCAAGGCCGCCGACGCTCTCCTGGACGGTGTGGCGGCCCTGCTCGCGGACGGCCCCGAGACGGCCGTCCCGGCCCTGCGTGAGGCACTCGACCTGCTCGAACACGAAGAGCTCCGCACGCGGGAGGCGACCGTACGGTGGCTGCTGCTGGCCCCGGTCGCGCTCGAGTCGTTCATCCACTGGGCCTGGGACCTGCAAGCCTGGGACACACTGTCCAGTCGCGCGGTGCGTCTGGCCCGCGACATCGGAGCGCTCGGCACCCTGCCGCCGGCTCTGATCTACGCGGGCGGGGTGTACATCCACTACGGCGACTTCGCCGAGGCGGACCGGATGATCGACGAGGCCGACGCGATCGCCACCGCGACCGGCCACGCCCCGCACAAGTACGCCACGCTCGTCCTGGCCGCGTGGCGGGGTGAGGCGGACGTCGCCGCGGGCATCATCGAAGAGGCCAGAGAGCGTGCCGTGCAGCGGGGCGAGGTGTCCCTGCTGGGTGCCATGGGCTACATCCAGGGGGTGCTCTTCAACGGACTGGCCCGCTACGAAGAGGCGATGGAGGCCGCCCGCACCGGTATCGAGCACGACGGGTTCAACTTCACCGGTCTGTCCCTGATCGAACATGTGGAGGCCGCGACCCGGTGCGGTGAACTCGACCAGGCCCGCGCCTCGTTGGCTCGCCTGACCGAACTCACCAGCGCCGCCGACTCCGGATGGGCGCGAGGCGCGAGCGCTCGCAGTGCGGCGCTGCTGACCGACGGCGAGGAAGCCGACCGCCTGTACCGCACGGCGATCGAGGAATTCGGCCGCGGCGGCGTCGTCGTGGAGGTGGCACGCACCCACCTGCTCTACGGCGAGTGGCTGCGGCGCGCACAGCGCCGCGCGCAGGCCCGCGAGCATCTCCGCACGGCCCACGACATGTTCGACGCGATGCCGGCGCACGCGTTCGCCGAACGGGCCCGCCGTGAGCTGATCGCCACCGGTGAGCAGGTGACCGCGCGGGAGACCACACCGGCGAACGCCCTCACCCCGCAGGAGTCGCAGGTCGCAGCCCTCGCCGCCGACGGCATGACGAACGCGCGGATCGGCGCGGAGCTGTTCATCAGCCCTCATACCGTGGAATGGCACCTGCGGAAGGTCTACGTGAAACTCGGGATCAGCTCCCGCCGAGCCCTGCCGGACGTCCTCGACAGCGCACGGGCACGGTGAGTCGGAACCGACAGACATCACGAATCCGCGGGGGACCGCGCGCCTACGGGGGACGGCACACCGTCGACCAGACCCACGGCACAGTACGGGCCGGGGCCATCGCGCGTCTGAGGTGTCGGTTGTCGCCGGGGTGCCGGTTCAGGGACGAAGGCGCCGCTCGATGGCCCGGCCGGAGGTGCAGTAGACGACTTCGTCGGGGGAGGCGAGCGCGGTGAACTCGCCAACCCGACCGGTCCTCCCGGCCGGTGAAGTCCCGGTGCGGATCGCCGGCCGGGCAAAGGCGCGGCAGCGTCGGCGCGGAGGTTGGAGGGGCGGCGCTTACCCGCGTCCCGGGCCGGGCTGCGGCTCAGGCGGGGAAGGCGAACAGCCGGTACTCGGATGCCGTCGTGAAGCCGAAACGTCGGTACAGCGGTTCGCCCGCAGGGCTGGCGACCAGCGCGGCGCAGCGCATCCCGCGCTCCCGCCCCACCTGGAGCGCGGCGGCCGTCAGGGCCGCACCGACGCCCCGTCGGCGATGTGCTTCGGTCACGTGGACGAGGAAGATCCCGGCCACTCCGTGGGCGGTGATCACCACGGTCGTCCCGACCACTCGGCCCTCCAGCACGGCGGCCAGTCGGACGATGTCGGCGTTGTCCTCGCGCCGCGACTCGATGCGCACCATCTCGGCCTCCAGACCGGGCTCGACCCCCATCGACGCCCGGTAAGTCCGGACCAACTCGGCGAGCCGTTGGCCGTCCCGGACCGGCTCCACCCGCAAACCGGTGCGAGCGGTGTCGGGGACCGTGCCCGGGGCGGCCGGTTCGTCGAGCGGGAGCACCATCACGGGCAGGGCCGCGAGCTCTCGTCCACCGTGGCGCCGCAGGACGTCGGCGGTGTCCTCGGGGCTGTCAGGTCCGACCCACCACCACCAGGGAACGCTGGCGAACTCCTTGCGGACGGCCGTCACGTCCGCCCCGTCCGCAGACACCGACCGTACGCGTACGACGCCGTTGAACTGCGGGGTGGCAAGCCCGCTGCGGAACTGGTCGACGGTGTCGCCCGCACGGCTCTGCGTGCCCCAGCCCATGAGGTACTGACGGAAATTGGCGAACACCGATGCCATGGCGCCGGGTTCCCCCGGGGCCTCGGTGCTTCGTGTCCCGTCGTCCGACGTGCTGATCGGGCTTGCCGGATCCACCATTGCCACTGTCTTCCTCACCTCGTGGTTCTGCACATCACAGTGTGCGTTGTGGTTGCGGTGGGCGTTCACCGGCCACGGCTGTCCTCCGGAGCGAGGACGGTCGCCGTCTGCTGCCAGAGGCCAAGTGGATCGGAAGAACGCGCGTCGGCAGCGTCACCACGAGTTTCACCGTCGTCGTGCTGATCCAGCTCGTCGCCGGGCGACACATCGACCTGGACGCGTCCGCGAACGACTACTTTTGCCGGCCACTCACGGACGACCGTCACCGTGCGGCGCCTGCTGAGCCACCGCAGTGACCTGTGAGACTACACGAACGGCATCCACTATCACACTGTTCCGGAACCCGAGACCCAGCGGCCCTGGCGGGTCTTCGTTAGGTGCGGTTCAAAAACATCGTTGTATGGTGCAAATGGATCACAACATGTGATGTGATAGTGTTGTTACGGCTTCTTGACGGCGGTGGTCACCCACCGTTTCGCAAGACCACGAGTGAAGGGATCACCATGGCCAAGATGTTTTACGACGCTGACGCCGACCCGTCCGCGCAGAGCCGCGAGCACGTTGCGATCGTCACCGGGGCGGGCTCGGGCATCGGACGTGCCATTGCCATCGCGCTCGCGGAAGCCGGGGTGCATGTGCTCGGAGTAGGCCGCCGTGAAGAGCCGTTGAAGGAGACAGCAGCCGCCCACGGGAACATCGAGGTCTTGGCGATCGACGTCTGTCAGGATGGGGCACCGGCTGAGATCGTCAGCACCGCGGTCCAAAAGTGGGGTCGCCTCGACTACTTGATCAACAATGCTGGAGCGACAGCGGTCATGCCGCTGGCCGAGACCGACAAAGAGGCCGTTCTCCGCCTTCTCGAACTCAATGTCGTGGCACCCAGCCTGCTTGCCCACGCCGCCCTGCCCCACCTGCGGGAGACTTCCGGCACGATCATCAACCTGTCCAGTACGTACGGGCATCGTCCGATGGCCGGTGGTGCGCACTACGCGGCCACGAAGGCGGCCATCGAGCAGATGACACGCAGCTGGGCACTGGAACTCGCCGGCGAAGGCATCCGGGTCAACTCGGTCGCTCCGGGCCCGACCCAGACGGACGTCATGTTGCACGCCGGTCTCAGCCCCGAAGCGGCCAACGACGTGTACGCCTACGAGCGTGAGCGCATTCCGACGCACCACATCGCCAGGACGGAAGAGGTGGCCCACTGGGTCCTGCGGCTGGCCGAGCCCGCCGGACGCCATGCGACCGGCCAGGTGATCACGGTCGACGGCGGGCTTGAACTGATCTGAGGTCGATCTGAGGCCGTACCGGCACAGCCGCCGTGCCGTGATGGCAACGGCGGACCGTGGGGACGACAGTGCGGCCGTTGCGGAGCCGGTGATCCGGTTGGCGACGCGGGCAGGGACCCGTCCTCAGCGGCCTGATCTGTGGCGTACTGCTCCTTCCGTCGTGCCATCGAGCCCGCGACGGCGGAACGGGACGATGACCGTGCCCAGATGCCCTTACTGTCTACCGGTCCGGGGCCAGGTCTCCGTCATGTCCCCGCACCACAACAGGTCGCGTGCCCGGCGGCCAAGCCTCGTTGACGAAGTGCAGGGGCCGCGGGGGTTCGCGCTCCCGAACGCACCCCCGGCCGGTCGCCTTGCGCCTGGCGCGGCCGGGGGAGTGAGTCACTCGTGACGCAGTCCCTGGGGGCGCGTCGAACGCCACAATGCCGGCAGGGTCAACAGGGTGACACCCAGAGAGACAGCCGCTCCGATGCCGGCTATGGCCAGCAGGGTGCTCCAGTTGTGTGGCGCAGGTATTCCGACGAGATCGAGCAGCGAGCTGCCGAGGGCTGTCCCGATCGACTCCGCCACGAGCAAACCCAGTCCGACGGGCAGTACGGACTGCAAGAAGACGGATGTGGCGAGCGTACGACGGGGCGTACCGAACGCGACGAGGACGGACAGCACTCGTGTGCGCTCGCGGACCTGTTCGAGCGCACCGAGCAGCATGCTCGCCGCGATCAGTACCAGTACGGCGGTCACCCCGGCCAGCAAAGCCCGCCTGACTCCGTCGAGGGCAGGGTCGCCCTGCGACTTTCCGGGAAATTCGACGCTGAAGGCCGGGTCCAGCCGTGCGGCTGCAGTGCGGATGTGATCCTCCACGTCTTCGAACCCGGGCGCATAGGTGAGGCCGACCGTGCTGACGGCGTGTGCGATGGCGGTGTGCCCGGCCGCCCCGGGTGTGGCCAGCAGGGTCCGCTCAGAGGAAACCGCCGCCGGATAGGCGGGGGTCGCACGGACGGTTGCGGTGATGTGCGGGACAGTCCAGCGGGGACCGGTCATGTCCATGCGCAATTTCATGCCGGCCGCCCATGTGGTCAGGTCGTGCATGGTGTCCGTGCCCGGAGGAGCGGTGAGAAAGGCGTCCCCGTCGGAACAGGAAGGCAACTGTGCCAGCAGGCGCAAATGAGCGCAGTCGGCGATGAGGACGGCCTGAGGAAAACCACCGTTCAGGGGGCTCATCGACAACTCCCTGAACTCAACAGCCCGTTGTACGCTAGGAGTCGTGGCCAGCACCGGGGCGTACCGCGCCCCTGGCGTCCCGCCGCCGTCCAGGCGGGCGACAGCGACGCGCGTGGAGGCGGAGGGGCCGTGTGCCCCTCGGGCGGTGCTGTCCACCGGGTTGTGGGCGGGTCCGGTGAGGAGGGTCTGGAGCGCCACGGCCCCTGCCACCGCAACCGCGATCCCGTTGACCGAGCGGCTGGTGGCCTCGCCGTTCAACTGCAAGCCGCGCACGGCTAGGTCCTGTCTGGAGTTCGGATCACGATTCGGTGGATCGCCTGCGCGCCGAGGCCCGGTCTTGATAGATCGTCAGTCATGGCGCGAGGCAATCTCACCGACGAGCAGTGGGCGTTGATCGGTGCGACACGAAGTCGCGCATTTCGAGTGAACTCGCAGATCGGAGGCCGGTTATAGACCGGATGCGTAGT
>NZ_JBVHHL010000076.1:0-31072 GCF_055561075.1 Streptomyces sp. NPDC022910 | reverse complement strand
GCCCCCCGGGCGAAGTGCACGCCGAGTTCCAGGAATTGCAACTCACGGCATGAATTGCTCTGCCAGACCCTGTCCGAAAAACGCGAGGCCCCTCACGACCTGTGATGAGTGCGGCGTCTCGATGTCCTTCGATATGCGGTCACGCAGCACTTCTGGCCTAGGGGAACGACCTAGGGAGCGTATTGGGTCGTGATCAATCCGCGAGTTTTGCCTGCGCGGCGGGGCCTGGACAGGTAGACCTTCTTGGGTGACTCGCGTGCAACTGACGGATGCGGAGTGGGAGTTCATCGAACCGTACCTGCCGATCGGCGAGTACGGCCCGTACCCCGAGCGGCTGCGGCAGCAGTTCGAGGGCGTGATCTGGCGGTTCAAAACGGGCGGGCAGTGGCGGGAGATGCCAACGGAGTTCGGCGCCTGGTCGACGGTCCACAACCGCTTCCGGCAGTGGCGTGACGCCGGAGTCTTTGAAGCTCTGATGGACTCTGCTGCGCAATTCGGCTGGGTGTCGGCTCCGGCTTCACCGGCGCGTGAGCACGCGGAACTCGTTCCCGTCGGGGTCGGCCAGCAGCACTGCGCCGTCCTCGCCGTGGGCGGAGTCGAGACGCTTCGCCCCGAGGGAGAGCAGGCGCTCGACCTCCGCTTGCTGATCGCCGTCCGGCGCGAGGTCGAAGTGCAGGTCCTTGCCAGGGTCCGGCATCAACGGCGGACCTCCCCACGTGATCTTCGTACCGCCGTTCGGTGACTGGATGGCGGTCTCCTCGTCCTGGTCCCAGACCAGTGGCCAGCCCAGCGCCTCGCTCCAGAAGTAGCCCACGGTCTGCGAACCATCGCAGGCGAGCGCTCCGATGAAGCCACAGCCGGCGAGGAAATGGTTGCCCGGCTCGATGACACAGAACTCGTTGCCCTCAGGGTCGGCGAGCACCACATGGGACGCGTCCGGCCCCTGGCCGACGTCGGCGTGCTGCGCGCCGAGGTCGAGCGCCCTGGCCACGGTCTCCTGCTGGTCCTCCAGGGAGGAGCTGGTCAGGTCGAAGTGCAGCCGGTTCTGGGCGGTCTTCTGCGCCTGGGAGGGACGGAAGCCGAGGCGGTAGCCGACGTCATTCCCGGACGGCAGGGCGATGCCGTCGTAAGAATCGTCGGTTCTCTCCAAGCCCAGGACGCCGGACCAGAAATGCGTCAGGCGCTCGGGTTGGTGCGCGTCGAAGGAGATTGCTGAGAGTCGGCTGCCCATTGCACCACGCATCCTCGGTCCGTCGAGTGCCAACTGTCGGCACAGCGCCATGTCAGCGCCTCGAACGAGGATCCTATGAGCGGGCCAGCCTCAGTTGCAGCCGAACGGGCTTCTACCTGCGGATCAGGGGTCCCGTGGTCATTCGTGCTGGCCACCCGGGCACTACTCCTTCTCCGCCCTCGACTCAATGAATCATCCAGTATGCCTGACTCGATCTACTTTGACAGAGAGGGGTCATCCATGACCTGTCGCATGGCCCAACGGGTCTCGTCTGCGGTGAGGTCCTTCCCGCGCAGGAGCGCTGCGAGCAGGAACGGCCAGGAGCGTGCAGGCTCAATCACATGGATCCTCTCAACGCAGGCGTAGTGGGCCCGAGCAGTGTCGGCCAGCGTAGCGATTGGCGCGGCGGTTCGAGAGCTCCGGCAAGCCGGTGGGCGAGATCGTCGCGCTTTGTACTCTCCGACACGGGTCATTGCCTCCTTGGGGCGTTGCTGACGGGGACACCCGCTGTTCTGCGGCCTGACACCACCGGCTACCTCACGCCCGTCACGGCACAAGCACCCGGAACAGCGTCACTGAGCCGGGATCGGCTGGGTGAGGTTCACCGGGTTGCCGTCGGGGTCCTGGATGTGGGCGACGCGCTGTCCCCACGGCATGTCGTTGGGGCCGCCGCGGACCGAGCCTCCCAGCGCCGTTACCCGGCCGAGCGTCTCATCGACGTCGTCGACACCGATGCTGAGCAAGATCCGCGACGCCTCCCGGTCCCCCGGGTTCGCCTTGGCCACCAGCCCGAGGTCGGTGTCGCCGATGCGCAAGCCGAGGTAGAAGACCGGGCCTTCCTCCGGCACCCGGAAGATCTCCTTGGCGCCGAACAATTTCGTATAGAAGCCGAGCAGGACGTCGTGGTCGGCAGTCAAGATCACTGGCTGGATGGTGGACATGGCACTCCTGTCGAGAACGGTCGTGTCGCTGGGTAGACGGTTCGAGGACGGTGAACTCATCGGCAAAACCGCCCTGCCAGACGATCTACACCACAGACTGCCGACCACGACCAGCACGAGCACCCCGAAACGAGGTCACGCCACCCCGCTGACCAGCCACTTCAAGATGGCGGAGCTTCATACTTCGAACTTGATCGGCGCTTCGTAGTCCAGCGGACGTGAAGGCGGCCTCGCCCTGATCCTGTGCTCCGTCACAGAGTGGATCAGCGCGAAGGCCGTGGTCGTGAGTTTGGTGCATCAGGGCGTCCTGCGGGATGCGTTCGCAGAAGTGTCACACTTCCGGTCTGACCTGTACGTGTGTCTGACCACGCGCGGCAACGCGTTGTTCGAGTTGTGCCACGCGCTGCTGTGCACGGACGGGCCTGCGGAGCTGGTTGATCTCGCGCTCGCGCCTGAACACCGTCGTGGTCACGGGGCTCTGTACGGCGGGCTCAACCAGGGGCGGATCCATCTCGAGGCGGCCGGTCTACTTCGCCGCTGCTACGCCGGGCCGGTCCGCGAGGATCTCCTGCAGTTCCGCCAGTGACGTGCGGACGAGCTGCGGCAGCTCCCACTCGCCTGTCCTGCCCGTCTTGCCGGGCTCGGCGGCGACCCAGCGGGCGTAGGCGACCTTGAAAGCGGCGATGCCTGCTTCGGCGGCCAGGCTGGCGGTCGGCTCCGGGGTGCCGCGCTCGCGCAGAGCGCCGGCCATCGCCGAGGCGAAGGCATCCAGCTTGACCAGCTCGCGTTCGCGCAGGTCGGTACTGGCGGAGACGACCGCGTTCCGCCGCCGGACGCGCTCCGGGTCCTCCTGGAAGAAGGCCCCGAAGGAGTCCAGCGCTGCCCCCACCGCGTCCATCGGCGACGCCGAGGCCGGTGCCTCCATGATGGTGCGGGTGAGCATGTCCAGCGCCATCTCGGTTCCGTAGAACAGCACTTCGCGCTTGTCGGCGAAGTGCCGGAAGAAAGTCCGCTCGGTCAGCCCCGCCGCCTCGGCGATCTCGGTGACCGTGGTCCGCTCGAAACCCTGCTCCGCATAGAGCTTCAGGGCCGCCTCCGCCAGCCGCCCTCGCGCGTTCGGCTCCCACCTACCCATGGCGCGATCCTACGTGATGACAGCCCCTGCCGTCACCTTGCTATAGTAATGACAGTTTCTGACATCAGGGAGGTTTCCATGCGAGTATTCGTCACGGGCGCATCCGGCTGGGTCGGCTCGGCCGTCGTCCCCGAACTCATAGGCGCCGGGCACCAGGTCCTCGGGCTCGCCAGGTCTGACTCCTCGGCCGAGGCCATCGCCGCCAGGGGGGCGGAGGTGCTACGCGGCGGCCTCGACGACCTGGACACCCTGCGCGCCGGAGCAGCAGAGTGTGACGGGGTCGTCCACCTGGCATTCGGCCACGACTTCTCACGGTTCGACGCCTCAGTGCAGACCGACGCGCGCGCCATCGAGGCCTTCGGCACTGCACTGGAGGGCTCCGGCAAGCCGCTGGTCATCGCAGCCGGTACGCCCGCGATCCCCGGCGAGGTGGCGACCGAGCACGACCGTCCCGAGTTCCCACCCGGCTCCCCCATGGCGGGCCGGGCCGCGAACGCCCAGGCGACTCTCGACTTGGCGTCGCGCGGCGTCCGCTCGTCCGTTGTGGGACTGCCCCGGACCGTGCACGGCGAAGGGGACCAGGGCTTCGTCTCCTGGCTGATCGCCCACGCCCGGAAAAAGGGGGCGGCAGGCTATGTCGGCGACGGCTCCAACCGCTGGCCCGCAGTGCATCTGGCGGACGCGGGCCGGCTGTTCCGGCTCGCCCTGGAGCAGGCCCCGGCGGGATCGATGCTGCACGCGGTCGGCGACGAGGGGGTGCCGATCCGCGACATCGTCGAGGTCATCGGCCGCCACCTCGACCTGCCGACGGCCTCCCATCCGGCGGAGGACTTCGGCTTCCTGGGCATGGTCCTCTCCGTCGACCAGCCGGCCTCCAGTGCGTTGACCCGCGAACTGCTCGGCTGGCGCCCGGTCGGCCCCAACCTCCTGGAGGACCTGGACAAGGGCCACTACTTCAACGCCGACTCCCGCTCCAACTGAGCCGGCCGCAGGTAGTAGCTATTCACGGGCTGGAATTGAGGCGTCGAGCCCTTCGGTCACCAAGGGTCTCCCTCCAGTTGAAGGGCGCCCGGCCAGGGTGACGTGCCGATTGTCATCGCGCATCGTCAAGCGCCCCGAGACCCCGATCGAACGCAACCAGCTCAGACGTTTGAGAGTCCGTTCCTTGCCCTGGCGCCCCGGCCTGCCAGGGCGGTGCGGACATGCCGAGGTCCACCCGTCCCATCGCTGCGGTCGGCAGACCGTACTCCGTCGGCAGCCGCATGGCCCGGAGGCGGTGGAGGAACTCGGTGCAGTGGGCGATGACGTCCTCGTCGAATATGACGGGCCAGCAGCACCTCGATCAGGGCCAGGGTGCCCGCCGCCTCCCCGTGGACGGCGCGGGCCGCGGTCCACCAGGCTTCATGGACGGGCGGTGAACTTCCCTGCAGCTTTCGCCTGTTCGAGGCGGTCGCTCCAGGGAAGGCGCTCAGCTTGCGCAGGAGTGCCTCCAGGTGTCATCCAGGACCAGGTGGGATTCGCCCCGACAATGCGAAGGCGGAGGCCCTGAACGGCACGTTCAAAGCCGAACTAGCATCAGGGACGGTGGCGGGACTTCCACGAGGTCGAGCTGGCCCTCTTCCAGTGGATCGCGTGGTACAACGGTGAACGACTCCACTCCGCCCTCGGCTACGTGCCGCCCGACGGGTACGAACAGGCGTACTGGGCACAGCCGCAGCAAGCCCCGCAGACCGCTTGATCACACGATGGCGGACTCTACGAAACTGGGGGCAGCTCACTGCGGCCTCCGAGTAGGGTCGAGTGGCCCGCTGATCCGGCCCGCCGATGTCCCGGCCTTCATCGCGTCACGCCAAGAGGCAAAGGCCACGGCCGGAGCCGCGGTCACACCGATGGCGGCCTCGTTCGGCCCCGTCAATACGCTGATGGGCGCGACGATGGGCCGTGATCTCATCTTCGGCATACTCGGTGTGAGCGCCCGAACGACTTCGCATCGCGTCGAGCTGCTGGGGACGGCTTTGACCTGAGAGTGCGGAAGGTTAGCTCTGGCCTCGATCTTTCGTGAGGGCCCGTCAGCTTTTCGGCGGACCTTTCGGTTTGCTCGGGTGGGGTTCTTGGTGTGTGCGGGTTGAGGGCCCGGCTGTCGCGTCGGGTTGGGTGCCGGGTTCCACTGCTCCGGGCTGGGTCATCTTGTCGTAGGGGCAGGTGAACCTGCTGTTCAGCCGGGGTTCGGCAGGAGTGCGAGTTATTCCAGGGCGCTGGTGATCTCGCGGGTCCAGGGCACCTGGTCGGCGAGGCGGAGGATGCGGCGTCGGCCGGCCGTGGTGAACAGGCGTAGTCGCAGGCGGCGGGGTTCCCAGAGGCGGGCCGCCTTGCCCCTCAGGGCGAACATGGGCATCCAGGCCGGCAGGTCGAGAGCGATCTGCACGATCTCCAGCCAGACGCGGTTCTGTGTGGTGTGGTGGAGGGGACGCTCGTTCAGCAGCATGCGCATGTTGCGTTCCGGGCCGGCCATCCGCCACCGGTCGGGGCGGGCCGCTTCTCGGCTGTCCGGCCCACCGGATGACAGCACGGCCGATCCTCGCCGAGATTGTGGCGTTTGCACCAGTTGTGGGCGCCCGGTCCGCGCCGGTCGCGGCGGCCCCTTCGATGACGACCGGGGCCTGTCCGAAGCGGGCGATGAGCCGGTCGAGGACGGCTTCACCAGCCAGCCCCTGTCCACGACCACCCGGTTCGCCCTCGACCGCACTCCCTCAACCTTCGCCGGCACCCGCTCCAGGCCCAGCGCCGCGACGATCTCCCGGCACGTCAGCGCCGCCTGCCGCCAGCCACGGCCTCGACAATCCGCTGATACTCCGTCGCCAGCACCGACACCTCCAGCCCTCACGCCACACCGGGACCACCGATCCGGGCACCGCCCCGCCTCCGGCGTCGGCGTCGGCGTCGGCGTCGGCGTCGGCGTCGGCGTCGGCGTCGGCGTCGGCGTCGGCTCAGTCTTCACAGGCACAGACCCAGCGGCTTCGCTGTCATCTCCCGGACCGGCGAGGACCTCGACCACCGCTTCCCGCGCGATCACGAACCGCTCCCGGGAAGCCTCCGCGTCCCGCAACTGGACAAGGACCCGCCGGCGGGGCTGGCACGAACCCCCTACCGCAGCATCCTCGTCCGGCCAGTGGAAGTCCTGTACGCCGTGAAGGAGGCCCTGCGGATCAGCGATGCGTATGAGACGCCACCACACCCGTACGTCGAGGTGCCCGCACGGGGGGGCGTGGGGCACGGCGCCACCGAGGGCGCCGCGCGGCCTCCTCGACCACGGATACGCCTCGATGACGACGGACGCGTCACGGAAGCCTGTCTCATCCCGCCGACCGCACAGAACCAGGGTGTTATCGAAGAACACCTACCTGGTCTCGTCCAGGACGCCCTGGCAGGTAGGCAGACGTACGACGCCAACCTCGCCCACCGGTGCGAACGGGCTTTCCGCGACCACGACCCGGGCATCTCGAGCCTCGCCCATTTGCCGGCGTTGGACATCGAGGAGGAGCCGAACGGTCGTTGAGCCATCGCAGTGGACCGACAGGGTGTTGGCCCGCACGGCTCGACGACTCAGCGCAGGCATCGGCTGCGCTGGCGCACCATGGCAACCTCCTCCGCCCGAGCCCGAGGAGTCGACCGGGGCTATTGCGGCCCCACGGCCAGCCCGGCCGTGCCGTCGGCCGTGGAGACCTCCCGGCGCTGCCGGTGCCTCGGCAGGACGAGCATCGAGCCGGCGCCGACCACGGCAAGGGCGGTCATCACGACGAAGCCGCTGGAGAAGCTGCCGGTGGAGTTGACGATGAAGCCCATGACCGACGGCGCGACGATGCCGGAGAGCGCGAAGGACGCGTCGGCAAAGCCTGCCGCGACGCCGGGCTGCGAGGGCACCGCATCGATGGCCGCGACCCACCAGATGCCGCCGGTGACGAAGCCGAGGCCGACACCTATCGAGATGAAGGTGACCGACACTGTGAGCGAGGGTGCGACGATGATGGGGATGAGCGCGGCGCCGGAGAGTAGGAGTGCCACGCCCATGATGGTGAGGCGGGTGCGGGGGTTGCCGGTGCGGGCGAACACCTGGTCGGTAATCACGCCGCCGAGGAGCGCGCCGACGACACCGGCGGCCCAGGGAGCTACGGTGAACAGGCCGACTGCGGTGATGCTGAGGTTGTACTGCGAGGCCAGGTACTCGGGCAGCCAGTACATGAAGCCCCAGAACATGAACCCCCAGGCGAAGTAGCCCACCGCGATGACCCACAAGTTGCGGTTGGTCAGGACCGGCCGCCATTGGACGCTGCCCCTCGAGGAGCGTTCCTCTTCCAGTTGGCCCGCGGCGATGTGTGCGCGCTCGGAGGCCGAGACCTTGCGGTGCTCGTCGGGGGTGTTCTTCAACAGGGCCCAGGCGACGGCGAACCAGAGTGCGCCGAGGGCGGCGAGGACCCAGAACATCCCGCGCCAGCCCAGGCTGTCGATCAGCTGTGTCACCAGTGGCCCGCCGATCAGCAGGGAACCGGCCACGGCGACTCCGCCGACCATCGCGAGCGCGAGGCCGCGTTCCTTCTGTGGCAGCCAGCGGCTGACCGTGCGGGTCGCCGCCGGGAAGCCCGGGCCCTCACCCGCGCCGAGGATCACCCGTGCCACGAACAGGCCGATGAACGAGCCCGAGACGGGGGTCACCGCGGTGACCACCGACCAGATGGCCACACCCACCAGCAGGATGCGCCGAGCGCCGTAGCGGTCGACGAGCGGGCCGGCGAGAAAGGCGAAGACCATGTAACCGATCGAGAAGGCGCTGCTGATCAGCCCGTACTGGGACTTGCTGATGCCGAACGCCTTGGTGAGCGGGTCGACCGCGTAGCTGATGGCGCTGCGGTCGATGTAGTTGATGACGATGAGGGCGACGATCAGTCCGAGTGTCAGCCACCGGACGTTGGAACGCGAGGAACTCATGGGTTCACCTCGGTGGAGTGATGGGGAGTCTTCGATGCGTCAGACGCCGGTCACTACCGCTGACAGCGCACGCGTCAGGCGAGTGGTGTCCGGGGCCGCGGCGATGTTCCATACCTCGTCGGCCAGGTCCTGCACGGCCTGTTCCGCTCCCGCGCCGCGGGCGTTGGCGAGGAACTTGGCGGTGAGTTCCGTGGTGTCGAGAGGGTTTTGCGGGCTCCCCCTGTTCACCATGACCCGTTCGGTCACGGTGGTTCCGTCGTCGAGTTCCGCGGTGAGCGCGGCAGGGAACTGGTGCGGAAAGACGGCGGTGCACTCCTCGTCCGCGACGCAGGTCACGCGCGCGGCGAGGTCGAGGCGTGCGGGGTCCGCCGCCGCCTCATCGGTGAAGTCCTTGTGGAACACACCGAGTCCGTGGCCCGGTTCACCGGGCCGGGCGAGTAGTCCTGCGGCTACCGTGTAGGAACCGCTGAACGCCGCGTGGTAGCCGGAGCGCGGGTGGGCCTTGTCGGCCGCCGGTTCCGCGATGGTGCGCAGCACGGGTGCGGGAACCCCGAGTGTCAGCCGCACGATGCGGTCGGGGTCGACCCCCCGGGCGCGCAGCCTCATGGCTGCGTCCAGGCCCGCGTGAGTGAAGTGGTTGCACGGGTAGGGCTTGATGAACAGCCGGGACAGTTCCCAGCGTTCGCCGAGACCCTCGGTCGTCGCGGCGACGACGGTCTTCGCGTCGAAGCGGTCACCGCAGAAGGCCTGGAAGAAGCCGAACCGGCCTTCCAGGACGGTGGGCGGGCCGGTCAGGCCGAGGCGTGCCATGTCGGCTGCGACGACGCCGGCGTGGGCGGCCCAGCCGCAGTGCACGCGTTTGACGGTCCCCCCGGTGCGGTTGGCTTCGATGATGCCGGAGCCCATGCTCGCGGCGATGCCGATCGCGGAGCAGATCCCGTCGGCATCCAGGCCGCGCAGCACGGCGGCGGCGGAGGCCGCGCCGATCGCCCCGCAGATCGCGGTCGCGTGCAGGCCCCGGTCGAAGAACACCGAGTTGCCGAGTTCGGCGTCGTACTGCGCCATCCCGAGCCGGCAGGTGATCTCGATGCCGACGGCTGCCGCGGTCAGCAGTTGTGCACCGCCGGCGCCGACCGCCTCGGCGGTGGCGAGGGCGGCGGGCAGTACCGATGCCGATGGATGCAGGACAGACGGCAGGTGGGTGTCGTCGAAGTCGAGGCTGTGTGCGAGGGTGCCGTTGACCAGCGCCGCCGACGGGGCGGGCAGCCGGGTCGACGAGCCGATGACGGTGGCGGCGGGCGTGCCACCCCACTCCTCGACTAGTTCTCTGACGGCGGCACCAGGCCGCTGGGACAGGGCGGCGAGGCTGTTGCCGAGTAGGTCGAGGAGGTGGCCGGTGACCTTGTCACGCAGCTCGGGGCGGAGTCCGCGGTCCCGGGTCGCGACGGCGAACGCCGCGAGCGACTGGGCGGGGGTGGGTGTGGCGGGGGACGCGTCGGACATCAGGCCACCACCGCGATGGGGCGGATCGGGGAGCCAGTGCCGCCGACGATCCTGAGCGGGGCGACGATGAACAGGAACTCGTGTGCGCCGGTCGAGGCGAGGCTCTCCAGGGCGAGGTGCTCCATGATGTAGATGCCGTGTTCGACCAGGAGCAGCCGGTGCACCGGCAGGACGCTGTGGCCCGCGCCCGGTGGGATCTGTTCGCACGCCGTCGTGTCGGAGCCGACGGCCCGCACGCCGCGCTCGGCGAGCCAGTCGCCCGCGTCCTCGGTGATGCCGGGGACGCCGGATTCTTTGCCCAGATAGGCGACCGGGTCGTCGAAGTGCCGGGCCCAGCCGGTGCGGACGACGGCGACATCGCCCTCGCGCGGCTCCGCGCCGCCGAGTTCCGCCGCCTTCTCCAGGTCTGCCGCGGTCACCCCGTAGCCGCCGGGGAGGGCGTCGGTGTCGAGGGCCGTCGCCACGTCCAGCAGCACACCGCGGGTCACCATCGCCGGGGTGTGCTCGGCGCCGAGCTGCGAGAACGAGCCGCCCGCCTGTGCGTCGGCCGCGTCGATCCCGCCGTGCAGCAGGCCGTTGTGGCTGACGTGGGAGAGGGCGTCGATGTGGGTTCCGACATGACCGCCGGTGATGATCACCTCGTTGGCGGCGGAGCCCCCGTCGGGGCGCACCATGTCGCCGTGTCGGCGGGCCAAGGTCATACGGAAGCCGGGGTGGTTGGGCGAGCACGGCATGCCGGTGAACAGCGGCTGACCCAGCTCGACGATGCGTGGGTGGGTGGGCAGCGCGGCGAGCAACGGGTTGGTGGTGTGCTGGACTAGCGTCATGACCTGCCTTGCCTGGGGAAGGGGTAGGAGTCGGGGGCCCGGAGCCGGTCGTGGGTGCGGCGGTCAGCCGGCGAGGTCGAGCAGCCAGCGGGCGCGGGCCACGACCGCGGGGTCGACGAAGCGTCCGCGGTCGTCGAGCCATGCCGCGGTTCCTGTGTGTTGGGCGCGGCGCAGGGAGTCGACGAGCCGGCGGGCGTCCTCGACTTCCTCGGGCTCGGGAGTGAAGGCCGCGTTGACCGGGGGGATCTGCCCTGGGTGGATGACAGATCGGCCGAAGAAGCCGTGCGCGCGGGCGCGTTCGGTGCCGGCCCTGAGGCCTTCCAGGTCGGCCACTTCCGTCCAGACGCTCTGCACCGGGCAGGCGAGTCCGGCGGCGCGGGCGGCGTTGACGATGCGGGCGCGTGCCCAGTCGAGCGCTTCGTCGCCGCTCACCCGGAGATCGGCGGCGAGGTCGGCCTCGCCGAGCGAGAGCAGCTCCACCTGCGGTGCGGCGGTGGCCAGTTCGTAGGCGCGCTCGACCCCGAGGGCCGTCTCGAAGAGCAGATGGAGCGGGGCGTCGATCCGGTCGACCACGGCCCTGATGTCGTCGGGGCTCTCGCACTTGGGGAGTCTGACGCCCTGCACCGGTGCACCGGTGAGCGCCGCCAAGTCGCCCTGCCCGTCGGGGAGTCGGACTTGGTTGATGCGGAGCCACAGCGGTTTGGGCCAGGTGGCGGCCACCGCCTTGACCGCGTGCGCCCGGGCCTCGTCCTTGCGGTCCGGGGACACCGAGTCCTCCAGGTCGAGGACGACGGCGTCCGCTTCGCCCGCCATCGCCTTGTCGAGGAGGTCGGGCCGGGTGGCGGGGACGTAGAGCCAGGACCGTACGGCGCCGGCCGTCCGCGGGGTGCCGGTCATACGATGCCCCGTTCGGCGAGGGCGGTGAGTTCGTCGGCGCCGACGCCGTGGCGCCCGAGCACTTCCGCCGTGTCCCGGCCCTTTCGCGGACCGGGCCAGCGGACGGCTCCCGGGGTGTCGCTGAGGCGAAAGGGCACGTTCTGGAACCGGATGGTGCCGAGTTCCTCGTCCTCCACCGTGGTGATGGTGTCCAGAGCCTGGAACTGCGGGTCCTCGAAGATGTCGCTCATGTCGTAGATCGGTGCGACGGCGGCCTGGGCCTCCTCGAAGGCTTCGACGACCTCGCTGCGGGTGCGGTCGGCGATCCACGAGCCGACCGCCGCGTCGAGCTCGTCCGCGTGCCGGGCGCGTTCGGCGCCGGATGCGAACCACGGCTCGTCCACGTACTCGGGGTGCCCGACGAGGCGCATGACCCGTTCCGCGATGGACTGGGCGCTCGTGGAGACGGCGACCCAACTGCCGTCCTTGGTCCGGTAGGTGTTGCGCGGGGCGTTGTTCACGGACCGGTTGCCGGTGCGCGGCTGGAGTTGGCCGAGCTGGTCGTAGGCGATGGCCTGCGGCCCGAGCAGCGTGATCATCGGCTCGATGATGGCCAGGTCGAGGACCTGGCCGCGCCCGGTGCGTTCGCGGGCGTGCAGCGCGGTCATGATGCCGAAGGCGGCGGTGAGGGCGGAGACGCCGTCGGCGAGCCCGAAGGGCGGAAGGGTCGGTGGTCCTTCTGGCTGACCGGTGATGGCGGCGAAGCCGCTCATCGCTTCGGCCAGGGTGCCGAAGCCGGGGCGTTTGGCGTACGGGCCGATCTGACCGAAGCCCGTGACGCGAGCGAGCACGAGACGGGGGTTGATCTCGGCGAGGGCCTCGTAACCGAGGCCCCAGCGTTCCAGCGTGCCCGGCCGGAAGTTCTCGATGACCACGTCCGTGTCCGCGACCATGCGGCGGAAGATGTCCTGCCCCTCGGGGCTGCCCAGGTAGAGGGTGATGGCCCTCTTGTTGCGGGACAGCATCTTCCACCACAGGCCGACGCCGTCCTTGCTCGCGCCGTGGCTGCGCACCGGGTCGCCCTTGGGGTGTTCGACCTTGGTGACGTCGGCTCCGTAGTCGGCGAGCAGGGTGGCCGCCAGGGGTCCGGCGAAGAGGGTGGCGATGTCCAGCACCTTGATGCCGGCGAGGGCTGAGCCCCTGGCGGGTGGGGTGTCGGTCATGGAGATCCTTCCGTTGTCGCGTGGGAGGAGACCTTGAGTGCGGGTACGCCGGCCGCAGGGGTGGTACCGGTCCATCCCAGGGCGGCGGAGATGTTGCGGGCCGCCTCGACCACGCGCGGTGCGCAAGCGCTGACGAACTGCGAGGTGAAGCGGGAGCGGGGACCGCACACGGACACCGAGCCGCGGACGTCGCCGTCGAGACCGAACACGGCCGAGGCGACCGAGCCGGCGTCGGCCTGGCGCTCGCCTTGGGAGCTGGCGTATCCGAGCTCCCTGACGGCCTTCAGTTCGGTGCGGAGCGCGTCGAGGTCGGTCCGGGTGCTGTCGGTGAGGGCCGGGAGACCACCGGTGAGGATCTCCTCGCGCCGTGCCTCCGGCAGGAAGGCGAGGATGCACTTGCCCGAACTGCCCGCATGGAGGGGGAACCTGCGTCCGAGTTCCACGGTCATCTTCACCTCGTGAGTGCTGACGATCTGGTCGACGTAGACACGTCCGCCGGGTACGAGTGCGGTGAGGGTCACCGTCTCCCGCGTCTCCTCCTGCAGCCGCCGCAGGGCGCTCGCGGCGACGGCGCGCAGATCGAGCTCGCGCAGCGCACGGGCTCCGAGGGCGGCCGCGGTCGCTCCCAGGCGGTACAGCCGGGTCTGCTGGTCGAGCGTGACCATGCCGCGGGCGACGAGGGTCTGCAGGATGCGGTGCACCACGGCCTTGCTGAGGCCCAGCTCCCGTGCGATGCGGGAGACGCCGAGTTCGTCGGGTCCGTCGGTGAACAGCAGCAGCACGTCGATCACGCGGCCTGCGGTCTCGGTTCCGGGTTGAGTCGTCATGGGCTCATTCTCGCCTGCCCTGGGGGTGTGATCACGGGCGTTTCCCCGCGTCGGAAGTTTTCATCCGTACCGCTCAATGGAACAACAGAGAAGCACTGGTTCCGATCGAGGTCAAGGGTCATTCCCCAGGAATATCGGGTTTCTCTTGGCTTTCCTGAGAGGTATTGACGGATTCCCGAACGCACTGGAATCATCGATTTATCAGAGCGTTCCGCTGAATGGAACACTCGAAGGGAGGTGGACAGGTGCCGGTCGACCCGTCCCGCGAAAAACTCCACGAGGCCCACGATCCAAAGCGCGCGGCCGCAACGAAGACCGAGGAACTCGCCCACTGGGCCTCGCGACTGTCCTGGCCGGACGTCCCCGAAGCCGTACGTGAGCGCTTCTCCCTGGTCCTGTTCAACACCCTCGCCGTCACGGTCGCCGGATCGCGCACCGAGGGGCAGCGACGCATCAGGGAGTCCTGGCCCACGCCGCCGGGCGACGCACCCGTGCTCGGCACCGACATCCGCACCCAGCCCGACGCGGCCGCCTACCTCAACGCGACGGCACTGGTGTGCTGCGAGCTCGACGAGGGCGGCAAGTACGCCAAGGGGCGCCCCGCGGGACACGCGTTCCCGGCGATCCTGGCCCTCGCCGCCTCACTGCGCAGCCCCGGCGAGGTCACCGCACGCGCCCTGCTGGCCGGGTACGAGGTCTCCGCGCGCTTCGGCCGTGCCACCGCGCTCGCACGCGGTGTCCACCCCCACGGCAACTGGGGCGTGACCGGCGCCGCCGCCGGTTGCGCCGTCCTGCTCGGTCTGCCCGCGGCAGACGTGGCGGCCGCCGTCGACACCGCCGCGGGCCTGGCCGTGGCGGGACACTTCGACTCGGCACTCGACGGCCACCGCGTGCGCGACGCCTGGATGGGAGCCGCCGCCATGTCCGGCCTCGCCGCCGCACTGCTCGCCGCCGCGGGCGTCGTGGCCAACACCGGAACGGCGGCCCTGTCGCTCGGCAGTCTGCTGAGCTCGGTCGACCCGGCTGCTCTCACCGACCGCCTCGGAGACGACTGGCAGATATCCCACAACTACTTCAAGCGGCACGCCTCGTGCTCGCACACGCACCCCGCCGCCGGCCTGGCGCTGCGGCTGCGGAAAGGACCACTCGCGGGACTGACATCCCATCAGATCGCGGACGTCGTGGGCGAGATGCGGGTGGAGACTCACGCGCTGGCCGCACCGCTGGACCGTACCCGCTGGGACGGCCCGCTCGGCGCGATGTTCTCCATCCCCTTCGCGGTGGCCGCCGCGCTCCTGGACGGAGCGATCGCCCCTGCCACCGCGGAGGCGACCCAGTCCGACAGACCCGAACTCTTCGCCCTCGCCCGGAAGGTCACCGTCCGCGAGGACCTCGCGCTGACCGCCCGGCTCCCGCACGAGCGCGCCACCCGGCTCACGGCGGTCCTCAAGAGCGGCGAGCACGTCGTGCTGTTCGCGCCGCACCCGGTGGGCGACAGCAGCCATCACCCCTTCACGGCGCGGACCCTGCCCGGCGTGCTCACCGGGCTGCTCGGAGACGAAGCCCTGGTCGAGTACCTGCGGCGGGCTGCGAACCAACTGCCCAAGGCCGACGACGTGGGGTCGCTGCTGCGGGACCTCACCCCCCTCACGACCCCCTCGACGCCGAGTTCTGGAGGCACTGCATGAAAATTCTCTCCGTCACGCCGGTGCGCGTCGACGCGGCCGAGCTGACCCGGCGACGCGACCGCTACCGGCGCCTGTCGCCGCCCGGTGTGGAAGTCGTCCTGGAGGACGGCGGTCCCGAAGCTCCCAGGCAGTTCGACACGAAGGACGACATCGGGACCTCCACAGCCGCCGTCACCAAGGCGCTCGCGGCGGCACCCGCCGACGCCGAGGGCTTCGCCTTCCGCATGCCGGACTGCGTCCTGGACCCGGCCGTCCCGGTGCCCCCCGACGGCTCCGCCGTCCCGGCCGTCGGCATGCTGCGCCTCACCGCCGGCCATCTGGCCACCACCGGCGCGGTCTTCGGAGCCGTCACCCGCAACCGCGCCATCGGTGACGCTCTCGCCGAACGCATCGAGGAGTACGGCCTCGGCCCGTGGTTCGCCGGGGCCATCGCCCTCGACCTCGACTTCGACGCCATCCCCGACACCCTGAGATGGAACGAGGTAGTGAGCGGCGCAGTCGACGACTTCGCCGCCCGCGGCGTGACCGCCGTGATCAACGGCTACTCCGCCGTGGACACCGGCACCCCCCACACGGTGCAGCTCGTCGACCCGGCGGAACGCGCCCTGCGGCTGCTGGCAGCAGGAGCGCGGGCATGAGCGGGGGCACGCCGACGGAAGACGGGCAGGAGCAGGACGACGCGATCGACCTCGTCGTGGCCGGTGCCGGCGGAGGACTCGCGGGCGCCCTCAGAGCGGCACAGGCCGGACTGAACGTCCTCGTCGTCGACCCGGACGAACAGTTCCTGCGCGGCAACAACACCTCCATGTCCACCGCGATGATCCCCGGCGCGGGCTCGCGCTGGCAGCGGGCGGCGGGAATCGAGGACAGCCCCGAACGATTCCTGGCCGACATCACCGCCAAGACCCACGGCACCGCCGACCCCGCACTCGCCGCAGCCCTCGCGCGGATCAGCGCCCCACTGGTGGAGTGGCTCGCCGACGAAGCGGCACTGCCGCTGACCCTCGTCACCGACTTCGCGTACCCGGGCCACTCCGCGGACCGGCTGCACACCGTGGAGGGACGGCACGGCTCCACGCTGCTACGGCATCTCTACGACCGGGTACGGTCCTCGCCCCGCATCGACCTCCTCGTCCCTGCCCGCCTCGCCGACATCGAGCGCGGCACGGGCGGCGAGATCACGGGTGCGGTCCTCGAATACCCTGGCGGGCGCTCGGAGACCGTCCCCGCGCGAGCCGTCCTGCTCGCCACCAACGGGTACGGCGCGGACCGCGAGCTCGTGGACCGGCACCTGCCGGAGATCGCGAAGGCCGAGTACCATGGGGGCCAGTTCTCCAGGGGCGACGGCCTTCGGATCGGCCTGAAACACGGCGCACACGCCGCCTACCTCGACGCCTACCAGGGCCACGCAGCGCTCGCGCGCCGATCACGCACCCTCGTCGGCTGGGCCACCATCATGCACGGCGCGGTGATGGTCGACAGAGACGGTCGGCGGTTCGGGGACGAGACCACCGGCTACTCCGAGTACGCGGCCGCCCTCGCGGCCCGTCCGGGAGCCCGCGGATGGATCGTTCTCGACAAGCGCATCCACGACCTGTGTCTGCCGTTCACCGACTTCCGTCAGACGGTGGACGCCGGGGCGCTGACATGGGCCGACGACCTCGACGGCCTCGCGGAGCGCACGGGCTGCGACGCCACCGCGATGAACGACTCGATCGCCGGTCAGATCGCCGGTGCCGGCGGGGCGGCGAAGCCCGATCCCTACGGCAGGACGTTCTTCGAGGAGCCGCTGCGTCCCCCCTACGCAGCCGTCGAGGTGATCCCGGCCCTGTTCCACACGCAGGGCGGCCTGGTGGTGGACGAAGACGCCCGCGTCCTCACCGAGGAGGGATCGCCGATTCCCGGACTGTTCGCGTCCGGCGGGGCGGCGCACGGCATCTCGGGACACGGCGCCGACGGCTACCTGGCTGGCAACGGCCTGCTGCCGGCACTCGGTCTCGCCTGGCAGGCGGCGACCACGCTGTCCCGCACCCACGCACACGGAGAGAGGCTCAAGCACACATGACAGACCTGGACCTGCTGATCAAGAACGTGCGCCTGGTGAAGCACGACGCCGCGGACATCCCCACCACCGACATCGGCGTCAAGGACGGCGTCTTCCACCGCATCGCCCCCGGCATCGCGGCATCGGACGCCCGCGACGTCATCGACGGCAAGGGACTGCTGGCCTTCCCAGGCGTCGTCGACGCCCACCAGCACTGGGGCATCTACAACCCGCTCTCCGACGACACCGCGACGGAGAGCCGTGCCTGCGCCCAGGGCGGTGTGACCACGGCCCTCACGTACATGAGGACCGGCCAGTACTACATGAACCGGGGCGGGAGCTACAACGAGGTATTCCCGCTGGTCCTGGAGAACGCGGAAGGCCGCTCGTACGTCGACTACGGCTTCCACCTCGCGCCGATGCAGAAGTCGCACATCGCGGAGATCCCCGAGCTGATCGCCCGCTTCGGTGTCACCTCGTTCAAGGTGTTCATGTTCTACGGCAGTCACGGCCTGCACGGCCGGTCGGCGGACCAGAACGCGTTCCTGATGATCCCGCCGGGGGAGCGCTACGACCTGGCGCACTTCGAGTTCGTCATGCGAGGTGTGCAGGCAGCGCGCGAGGCGTACCCGGAGCTCGCCGACGCCATCTCCCTGTCGCTGCACTGCGAGACGGCGGAGATCATGACGGCGTATACGAAGCTGGTGGAGGAGGAGGGCAAGCTCGACGGCCTCGCCGCCTACAGCGCGTCCCGGCCGCCGCACTCCGAAGGCCTCGCCGTCACCATCGCGAGCTACCTGGCCGCCGAGACGCAGCTGCCGAACATCAACCTGCTGCATCTGTCCTCGCGCAAGGCGATCGAGGCCGCCATGCTGATGGCGAAGACGTTCCCCCAGGTGAACTTCCGGCGCGAGGTCACCATCGGCCACCTGCTCGCGAACATCGAGACCGCGTCGGGCATCGGCGGCAAGGTCAACCCGCCGCTGCGGCCCCAGGAGGACGTGGACGCGCTGTGGGAACACCTGGTGGCGGGCAACGTCGACTGGGTGGTCAGCGACCACGCGTGCTGCAAGGAGGAGACGAAGTTCGGAGACCCGAAGAGCGACGTCTTCGCGGCCAAGTCTGGCTTCGGCGGCACCGAGTACCTGCTCCCCGGCCTCGTGGGTGCCGCGCCCGCGCACGGCCTGCCGCTGCAGAAGGTCGCGGAACTGACCGCGTGGACTCCCGCACAGCGCTTCGGGCTCGCCACCAAGGGCGCGATCGCCGAGGGCTACGACGCCGACCTGGTACTCGTCGACCCGGCGCGGTCCTGGACGGTGGACGCGGCCGACTCGGAGTCGGCGCAGGAGTACACGCCGCTGCAGGGCCTTGAGATCGGCGCAAGAGTGGAGTCGACGTTCCTGCGCGGCCGGCAGGTCTACGCGGACGGCAAGGTGATCGGCGACCCGGAGGGCCGCTACCTGTCACGGCCGACCACACGCTGAGGACAGGGCCGCCTCCGCGCGGGGACTCCGCGCGGAGGCCGTCCCCCGGTGAGCCGCCGGCGCCGGACGACACACTGGTGAGTCGGCCCTTCTGGATGACCCCGGAATCCGTCTCCGCCCGCTGGGACCGCTCGCGCTACCTCGCCCGATTGCCGACGCAGGTCAGGTGCTGTGAACCGCAGGCCGCGAGTGACTCATTCCTGCTGACGGTGTTCGACGTCCGAGCCCGTGGCGCTGTTGTGCCGTGCCGGTGCGGGGTGGTGGGAGTCGGTCGCATCCGGTCTGTGCGCGGTGTCGGTGGGGCTCGCCATAAGACGGGCTGCTTCGAGCTGATCGAGCAGGGCGCCGGCGGAGGGGTGGGCGTCGTGCCGTGGCGTGAGGGTGTAAATGCCGCGCGTGGGGGGGATCGACGAGCGGCACCGTCGTCACATCGGCCCGCAGTGCGTACCGGAGCACTCCGGGTCGATGGCGTGGCCGGTCGCCACCAATGCGAGCTTGCCGTGCAGGTCGGCCGCGGTGAGGTCGATACGGGCGCTGACTCCGGCGCGGGTCGCGTGCCGGTGCAGCAGCGCCGCCGAACCGTCGTTGTCCTCGGCCCAGACCTCGTCAGCCAGCGCCTGGATGTGCACCGGGCCGCGCCCCGCCTCCGGATGGCTGACAGGCAGTACGACCATCATCTCGTCCAGCGTCAGGAAACGGCGTTCGACCTGTGGGTCATGGGGCAGTCCCGGCAGCGCATCCGTGACGACGGCGACATCGAGATCCCCGGCGATCACGCGGCTGTGCAGGTGTGCGCTCAGCCCGGGCAGCAGGCTCCACCGGACGGCACCGACGGGGCCCTCGCGCCCGCGTGATGCTGTGCCGCACCTCGTGGGCCCCAGTCCTCACCGAAGCCACCGCCTGGGCCACCAAGTGCCAGGCCCACTACCTCTTCCGCTCCTCCAGCCACGCCTGCGGCACCAACACCGTCACCAACTTCCTCGCCCGCGCCAAGAAGCCGCCCGGAACACCCCCGCTGGTGATGGGCCGGGCCCGCGCCACCTGGCTCGTCGACGCCGTTGAAGCCCGTGTGCACCTGCCCACCCTGATGGCCGCCGCCGGCCTGACCACCCTGCGCTCCATCGACCCGATCCTGCCCTACTAGGGCGTGTATTGAGTCGTGATCAACAAGCGGTCAGGGTGAGGTCTTTGATCCAGATCATCGAGGCGCGCAGATGGAGGCCGGCGAGGTAGCTGCCTGGGTCTTGTCGTAGCGAGTGGCGATGCCTCGCCAGGCCTTGAGCTTGTTGATCAGGCGCTCGACGGTGTTCCGCTCCTTGTAGAGGTCGGTGTCGTGGCTGACGGGCCGGCCGCCCCTGCTTCCCTTCTTCTTCCGGTTGGCGGCCTGGTCCCTCTTCTCCGGGATAACTGCCTTGATGTGGCGTCTGCGCAGGTGGGCGCGATTGCCGCGGGACGAGTAGGCCTTGTCCCCGGCGACCGCCTCCGGCCGGGTGCGGGGGCGGCCGACGGGCCCGCGGACCCGTATCTTTCCCAGCACGGGGATGAACTGCGGGCTGTCCGCGGCCTGTCCCGCGGTCAGGACGAACGCCAGAGGGCGGCATTTACGGTCGGCGGCGAGGTGGACCTTGCTGGTCTGTCCACCCCTGGAGCGTCCGAGTAGCGCGGCCTTCAGCCGGAGTCTGCGCCGGCGTCGGATGCGTCGCCGCTCTTCCTGCGCGGGATCGGTTTCGGCGTCCCGCCCGTTTTGTTCTTCGAGGCTGGCCCCTTTGACCTGGCCTTCTCCTCCTCTGCGGCAGCCTTCTCCAGTGCGGTGAGGACGTCCTCGCCCAGATGCGTCCCGGCAGCGTCGTGGTGAGCGCGCGCGGTGGTGGAGTCCACGCTGACCAGGGACAGGTCCACCTCACCCCGCTTCGCGGCCTCCGCGATCAGGCCCTCCAGCAGGGCCTCGAAGACGCCGGCGTCACGCCACTGCCGGAAGCGGCTGTGGACGGTCGGCCAGGCACCGAACTCCTTCGAGCCTCTCCCGCCACTGCCCGCCGGTCCTGAACCGCCAGATCACGCCCACGAACTGCTGCCGCAGCCGCTCGGGGTACGGGCCGAACCTGCCGATCGGCAGATACGGCTCAATGAACTCCCACTCCACGTCCGCCAGTTGCACGCGCGTCATCCAAGACGGTCTACCGGATCAAGCCCTCCTGCAAGGGCCGATCCCACAGATTGATCACGCCTCGATACGCGCCCTAACGGGCGAGGAACGGGCCCAGTACCGCGCTGAGTTCGGTCGGCGCGTCTATTGCGATGAGGTGGGCGGCGGTGGCGAACTCGACCAGGGTGGCGCCGGGGATCTCAGTGGCGTAGCGGCGGGCGATGTCCTGGAAGTCGGCGACGTCGAGCTTGCCGACGCCCACCAGCGTGGGGACGGAGATAGCGGCGAGGTCGCCGGTTGCAGGACCCTGGGAGTGCTGCCCCACGAGGGCCTGGTTCACCAGCGATGTCCGCAGCGGGCCGCGGAGTTGGTCGGACAGTCCGTCAGCCACGTCATCCCAGCTGCGAGAAGGCCCGCGCAGCCACATGTCCAGGTTGATACGTACGGCGGCGTCCAGATCGCCCGCGTCCAGGGCTGCCGTCTCGGCCTCGTCGTACGCGATCATGTCTGCGGACCAGTGGTACCGAGGCCATGGTGCGGCGAGCATCGCCAGGGAGTGCACCCGTTCCGGGTGGGTGAGCGTGAAGTCCACGGCCACGCGGCCACCCCAGGACGCGCCCACGAGCCGGACACGTTCGTGACCGAGGTGGTCCAGGAGACGGCGCAGGTCGTCGGTCTCGCGGAACGGCCTGGTCGGGGGCGCGGACTCGCCGAAGCCGCGCAGGTCGTACCGGATCACGGTGTGCCGTTCTGCGAGAGCGGGCACGACCGCGTCCCACATGCGGTGATCGGCGACACCGGCGTGCACGAGCACGACGGGCGGGCCGTCACCAGCTATGTCGTAAGAAAGGTGTCCAAGGTCATCGTTGAGCATGCACATGCGCGGATGATCGCAGGACGACAGCGCATGGGCCAACTGGGGCGCGTATCGAGTCGTGATCAATCTGTGGGATTGGCCCTTGCAAGAGGGCTTGATCCTCACCCGGACCACCGGTAGAGGCTGGCGCGAGCCACACAGGCCGCAGCTCTTCGATTCGCCCCGGACAAGGGGCCCAGGACAGCTCCGACGTTCTGGTCACGCATCAGCTGGGCGACGGTGACCACCGAGGCATGCGACTCCACGGTCACGGTGCGCCGGTCATGCTGTCGGGCACGTCTTGCGCCGTGGCGGAGCTCCTTCCTTCACTTTCGAGCCGGCCTGTTCACCGCTCTCAGCCGCCGAGTACCCAGCACGCAAGGCTTCTGCCCAGGTGAACGGGGCTCAAGTACCTCACCCGCCAACACGTCACCGCAGCCACTCATCCACACCGCTTGGCGGGGCCTATAGCAGTCAGCCGGCAACCTGCGGATGACGCCTCACGGGCGTGAAAATCGGGTGTGGGGCTGTCCGCCGACGCTGATCGATGTTCGGGCTGTGAGCCCGCATAGGAGTCTGGTGAGGGAGCCGTCCGAGGGGTCGCACACTGTCGCCTTGAGGACGCCGACGCGACCAGCTTCTCCCCCACCCTCAAGGCTCCCCGGGCAGCCTCATCCGCACCATCACGTCAGGGGCACCTCATGGAGGAGTTGAGAGAAGACCACGACGACGGAACGGTCGCCCGGGTCGCGGCGATCGACATCGCGAAGGCGTCCGGGATGGTCTGCTTACGCGTCCCGCACGACACCATCGAAGGCCGGCGCGTCCAGCAGGTCTGGACGGTCGCCTCGACGACGAACGCGATTCTCGAGCTCGGCGACAAGCTGGTCTGCCAGGGTGTGGAGCGGGTGGTGATGGCGGCGACGGGCTCGTACTGGCGTCCGTTCTTCTATCTGCTGGAAGCCCGGGGCCTGGAATGCTGGCTGGTCAACGCGCGCGACGTGAAGAACGTCCCCGGCAGGCCCAAGACCGACAAGCTGGACGCGGTCTGGCTGGCCAAGCTCGCCGAACGCGGTATGGTGCGTACTTCGTTCGTACCGCCCAAGCCGGTCCGGCAGCTGCGGGACTTCACCCGGACCCGCACGGTGTTCGTCCAGGAACGCACCCGGAACAAGCACCGGGTCGACAAGGCTCTGCAGGACGCGCAGATCAAGCTGTCCGGTGTCGTCTCGGACCTGTTCGGGGTGTCGGGACGGGCCATGCTCACGCCCTGGTCGCCGACGAGCGCAACCCCCGCGCTCTCGCGGAACTCGCCCAGGTCAGCCTCGTAAGGAAGAAGGCGGCTCTGGTCGAAGCCCTCACCAGGCAGTTCGAGGAGCACCACGCACGACTGCTACGCGTGCTGCTGGGCACCGTCGACCACCTCACCGCCCAGATCGGCGAACTCGACCGCCTCATCGCGCAGACCCTGGAAGTGGTCACCACCCCACACGAGAGTCCAGCGGGAACCGGCATAGCACCGGGCACTGACGGGGTGGCCGCTCAGGTCCTGGCCGAGCGGCTGGATGCCGTCCCCGGCATCGGACCGGCCACCACGCAGATCATCCTCGCCGAGATCGGCACGGACATGGGCCGTTTCCCCGCCCCCGAACACCTGGTGTCCTGGGCGAAGCTGTGTCCCAGGACCGTCCAGTCCGGGGCGAAGAACAGCGCGGGTCCGGCTGGTCAGGGCAACCCCTGGCTCAAAAGGACGCTCGGGGAGGCCGCAAACGCTGCCGCCCGCACCGACACCTTCCTCGGCGCCCGCTACCGGCGCATCGTCAAACTCCGCGGACACGCCAAAGCCCTGGTCGCCGTCGCCCCGAGGACTCGATGCCCTACGGGCGATGCGGTGCGGTCGGGACGAAGAGGTCGTGGGTTCACATCCCGCCACCCCGGCAGTGAGTCGGCCCGGCCGATCCGGTGGTAAGTGGTCGGTGTTCTCACCCTTCTCCCGGTCCGTGCGGCCCGTCGACGATGTCCAGGACGGACATCATGCCCATGTCCTCGTGGTTGAGGAGGTGGCAGTGCAGCAGGGTCCGCCCGGTGAAGTTCGCGAAGCGAATCCGCAGGACGAGCTTCTACCCGCGGACGATGTTGACCGTCTCGTGCCAGGAGTAGGCGGGGTCCACGGCTTTTCCGTTCAGGGACATCACCTGGAACTGGTTGGTGTGGACGTGGAAGGAGTGGTCCTCCTGCGTGTCGTTGAGAACAGTCCACTCCTCGACGGTGTTGAGCCGGGAGATGAAGTCGACGCGGTTCGGGTCGTACAGCCGCGACCACGGCGGCGCGGCGGGGCCGCCGGGGCCCCTCGTCGACCTCACCCAATTCGCCACGAGCGCCAGATCGGGCACCCAGCACCGGGCACCGCCCGCCCCGCCGCTGCCTGGCCGACGCCGCATGGACACCTGAACGAGGCCTTCGCCGCGCAGGTCCTGGGGTGTGTGGCCGAATGGCCCGAGTTCGACCCGGCGATCCTCAACCCGCAGGGCGGCTCCATCGCCCTCGGACACCCCCTCGGCGCCTCCGGGGCCCGGCTCGCCGGCACCGTCGCCCGCCAACTCGCCCGCCGCGGCTCCGGAACCGGCATCGCCACCCTGTGCATCGGCGTGGGCCAGGGCCTCGCCCTCGTCCTCGAACGCTGACACGGATCGCCCGCATCGCCGGCGATCCCGGCTGCGACAACCCCTGGACGTCTCATTCCACAGCCCAGCTGTGTGCCATTGCCGCCACCCGTCCAAGGATCAAGGCGCCGGACCTTGGCACCTCCCCCCACCTCAGCGGTCGTCCACCGTCTCGTCGTGCCCGAACGAGCGGCCCCACGACGCTCGGAAAAGGACATCGGAGCAAAGCCCTGCGCTCAAGGCTCCACGGTCGGCCCTGCCGAGGCATGGTCCGCGTCCTCGCGGCCCATCGCGGTCACCAGCTTGCGAAGCGTGCTCCGCTGCCATCAGCGGGCTGGCGAGGGGCCGTTGCCCCCCAGTCGACCGGGGTGCGAGTGCCGGCCGCCAGTACGGCCGTAGCCCAGGAAACGGCGTGGATGACGCGGTCTCGCTCATTGCGCAGGGTGGCGCACCCATGTGAATGGCCGCCACTCCCCCGGCAGTAGCGGTCTGCTGCTGCGATCCGGCGACCTTTCGGGAGGCGATCAGCGGATGCGGGCCACCGCAGCGTAGATGCCGCTTCCCTCGGGCGACGGTGTGGTGGTGGGGTTCTTGGACCACTCCGTGGCTGTCACCAGGCCGGGATCAAGGAGGTCCAGGCCGTCGAAGAAACGGGCAACCTCCCCTCGGCTGCGGAAGCCGAGCCGAATGCCGCCCTTGGCGTACTCGGCGGTGACCTGTCGGGCGAGCTCGGGGTAGAGGTCGGATGCGGCGTGCGACAGGACGAGGTGACTGCCCGGCGGCAGGGCGGCGAGCAGAGCGCGCACGATCCCGTAGGGGTTCTGGTCGTCCGGGATGAAATGCATGAGTGCGATCAACGACAGCGCGATGGGGCGTTCGAAATCGAGCACACCTCGGGCGTGCTCGATGATCTGTGCTGGGTGGCGTACATCGGCCTGGATGTAGTCGGTGACCCCTTCGGGACGGCTGACGAGCAACGCCTCCGCGTGCCGCAGCACAATCGGATCATTGTCGCTGTACACGACCTTCGCATTCGGCACGATGTGCTGGACGACTTGGTGCAGGTTGGGTTCGGTTGGAACGCCCGTGCCGATGTCGAGGAACTGGTCGATGCCCTGCGTGGCGAGCCAGGCGGCCGCCCGGTGCATGAAGTCACGGTTCTGGCGGGCAGCATCCCGTGCCTCAGGGGGCAGTTTCTCTCCCACAGCCTCGTCGACGGGGTAGTTGTCCTTGCCGCCGAGCAGCCAGTCGTACACACGCGCCGGATGCGCCTTGCTGGTATCGATGTGCACAGGGTCGGGTGTATCGGCCGTCATGACGGACTCCCGTCGCACGAGTGGATCAATCAACAACGGCAGTCTGGCACACCATCTCTCCTGCATTTACACGGAGTTGGCGGAACTCTGCGGTCGGTGCGGCCGAACCCAGCTACTCCCGCGGGGTGACCCAGATCGCTTCGTCCCGGCTGAAACCCCATCTGCCCCTCTGCGTCCTCACGGCGCCGGCGCCTCATCGGCGGTGATTACGGGCGGGGCCTTGTGGCGGCAGCAGCCGCACCTCTCCAGGGCCAGGGACCAGGCCGCTTACCGAACCCGCCTCCAGACGCTCCTCGCTTCCCCTACGAGGCCGACCCGGCCCCCGGAGGATACGCGAGCGAGCCGCGGACCACTGGGTCCGAAGCTCGATCAACTCCCCCCTCTCGCTGTCCGTCAGGTCACCACGTCCCCGGTCGTTTCTGCCGCCAGGGCCGCGTCATGGAGCCGAAGCGACCTCTTTGGTGATCTGCGCTCAGGGCCACGGCACAGGGAGTGTCGTCAAAATCCCGCCGGGTGGGTGGGCGGCGGATGCTGCTTGGCCCGTCGCTCCCTGCCCTGTGGTCCGGATGCGTACCGGTGCGAGAATCCCCCGGTGCGCCCCGATCATTGACTCCGCGCCCATCACTCTCCGGCCTGTGGTCGCTGAACTGCGACCGATCCTCGAGCAGTTGGCGCAGTTGTACCGTCACGACATGTCGGAGTTTCCTCGGCCACCTCCCGGGGGTCGACGGGAGGTTCGGGTTCAGCAGCCTGCCCCTGTTCTTCGATGAGCCGGGGAGGGATGCCCTGTTGATCCAGTATGGTACGGTGCCGGGCGGTTTCATCCTGACGCGGCGAATACCCGACGGTGCGACCTCGATTTCTGCGTTCTTTGTCGCAAGGGCACTGCGCAGGCGCGGCGTCGGCCGGCAGGCCGCGCTCCAACTGCTGAGCTCCAGGCCTGGCACCTGGGCGATTGCTTTCCTGGAGGCCGACGCGGGCGCTGCTCGATTCTGGCGTGGAATCGCCACGGCGGCCGTGGGCCCGGCCTGGCACGAGGAAACCCGCCCAGTCCCCCCTCCGGCCCCTGCGAACTTGCCGCACGACAATTGGATCTTCCTGAACACAGCCGCCCAAGGTCAGTCGTCGCAGGATCTCACGTAGAGGATCACGGCCGGGTGCTGCGTCGTCATGAACTGCCCTTCGGCAGTGGGAGTTCGTCCGTCCGCTGCTGCCCGGGGCGTTGCGTGGCCACAAGCGGGGGTGCTCGAAGTGGCCCGGGATCCATGCCCGGGTGAAGTCGCCCCGGTTATGCCGGCAATGCCGGACGTGATCACGATCCGGTGTGGGGCGGGCCGGGGCAGCGGAGTTGCTGCCGACTGCATGGCGGGGTCTCGGCGAAGTTCGAGTCGGTCTTGCTGAAGAGGGGGCAGAACTTCTCATTCCGCGGCCGCGTCCGTAGGCCCTTAGGGAGACCCTCCTGGACCGACGGTGCCGCCGTACATGGCGTCGCCGCTTTCGGAAGGAGCTTGCCCTTCACAGGGGTCGACAAAAGGCAAAGGCAAGGAGGTTACCCACTCCTTGCCACTCTCAACATATAGCGCACCGGGGGCCTTGCGGCAAGACCCGGGTCGTGTTGCAGAATCTCCAGCCGAAGCCAGAACCTGCGGAAATCAGAGATTCGCAAAGTACGTGCACCTTTGGACATATATGGTTCACGCGGGACATCGAACTGCCGGTGGGACTCGCGGTGCGGTTGCGGGCGCTCGGCACGCAGCTGCGGGTGTGCGCGCCGCCGGACTGCGCGGAGCAGCTGGCAGAAATGCAACTTGGTTGAATGGGGGGTCTTCATGATTGACGTGATCATCACCGGCGGCGGACCGACCGGCTTGATGCTGGCCGGCGAGTTGCGGCTGCACGGCGTGCACGCGGTCGTACTGGAGAAGGAGGCGGAACCGACCAGGGTTGTCCGCGCGCTCGGCCTGCACGCGCGCAGCATCGAGATGATGGATCAGCGCGGTCTGCTGGATCGGTTCCTCGAGCTCGGCAAGCAGTACCCGGTCGGCGGTTTCTTCGCCGGCATCAGCAAGCCGTCGCCGGACCGGTTGGACAGCGCGCATGCATACGTCCTCGGTATCCCGCAGACCACCACCGATCGACTGTTGGCCGAGCACGCCACCGAACTCGGCGCCGAGATCCGCCGCGGCCGCGAACTGGTCGGTCTGAGCCAGGACGAGGACGGGGTGACCGCTGAGCTGGCCGACGGCACGCAGCTGCGCTCGCGCTACCTCATCGGCTGCGACGGCGGCCGCAGCACAGTGCGCAAGCTGCTCGGCATAGGCTTCCCCGGAGAGCCCAGCAGGGTCGAGACGCTGCTGGGCGAGATGGAGCTGACCGCGTCGCCGGAGACGCTGGCCGCCGTGATGGCCGAAGTCCGCAAGACCCAGCTGCGGTTCGGTGTCATGCCCCTCGGGGACGGGGTGTACCGGGTCGTCGTGCCCGCCGAGCGGGTGGCCGAGGACCGCTCGGTCCCGCCGACCCTCGACGAGGTCAGGCAGCAACTGCGGGTGGTCGCCGGCACCGACTTCGGCGTGCATTCAGCGCGCTGGCTCTCCCGCTTCGGTGACGCCACCCGGCTGGCCGAGCGCTACCGCGTCGGCCGGGTGCTCCTCGCCGGCGACGCGGCCCACATCCACCCGCCGACCGGCGGGCAGGGGCTCAACGTCGGCATCCAGGACGCGTTCAACCTCGGCTGGAAGCTGGCCGCCGAGGTGGCCGGCTGGGCACCGGTGGGGTTGCTGGACAGCTACCCCACCGAACGGCGCCCGGTGGCCGCCGACGTGCTGGACAACACCCGTGCGCAGATGGAGCTGATGTCCCTCGAGCCGGGCGCCCGGGCGGTGCGCCGGCTGGTGTCGGAACTGATGGACTTCGAGGAGGTGAACCGGTACCTGACCGAGAAGATCATCGCGATCGGGATCCGCTACGACTTCGGGGAGGGGCATGAACTGCTCGGCCGGCGGATGCGGGACGTGGATCTGAAGCGGGGGCGCCTCTACGAGCTGATGCACGGCGGCCGCGGACTGCTGCTCGACCAGACCGGCCGACTCTCGGTGTCGGGCTGGGCAGATCGGATCGACCACGTCGTCGACGTCAGCGAGGAACTGGACGTGCCGGCAGCGTTGCTGCGACCGGACGGCCACGTGGCGTGGGTCGGTGAAGATCAGCAGGATCTGCTCAGCCAGCTGCCCAAGTGGTTCGGCGCTGCCGTCAGCTGAGCGCGCAGTTGTGGCGCGAAAGGGCGGGGCCTTGATCGAGACGCTGGGGGGTCGCGTTCGCGGCCGCCGTCTGAGGCAGAGGTGCCGTCAGGAACATCTTCGACAGCCGGTACCGGCAGGAACATCTTCTTCGAACGAACAGGACCGGCAACAGTGGACAGAGCCGAATTGGCGGCCTTCCTCAGAGCACGGCGTGAGGCCTTGCAGCCGGAGGATGTCGGACCGCCGCGCGGGCGGCGTCGGCGTACCGGCGGGCTGCGCCGAGCGGAAGTGGCCGCGTTGTGCGACATGTCGGTCGACCACTACAGCAGGCTCGAACAACCGCGGGCCCCCATCCCTCCGAGCAGATGGTGGCCGCCCTCGCCCGCGGTCTGCATCTGTCTCTCGAGGTACGGGATCATCTGTTCCAGCTCGCCGGCCACGCCGTTCCCCACAGGGTGCGGCGCGGCGATCACATCACTCCGGGGATGATGCGTATCCTCGACCGGCTCGACGACACTCCGACGCAGGTGGTCAATCACCTGAGCGAGACGTTGAAGCAGACGCGGATGGCCGTTGCGCTGCTCGGAGACGAGACCGCTTTCACCCGACGGGCCCGCAGTCTGCACTACCGGTGGTTCACCGATCCCGCCTCCCGGCTGATCCATCCCGAGAGCGACCACGCCCAGCAGAGCCGCCTGCTGGTGGCGGATCTCTACGGGGCGTATGCGCAGGACGGCAGCGACTCGCGCACCGCCGATCTCGTCGAGGAACTGCGGGCGGCCAGCCCTGAGTTCGCCGCGCTCTGGCGTGAGCACCCGGTCCTCGGACCGTACTGTGCCCCCAAGCGCTTCCAGCACCCGAAACTCGGGCGCCTGGAGCTGCACTGCCAGACGCTCGTCGACCCCGACCAGTCGCAGCGACTAATGGTGTTCACCGCGGTGCCGGGCACGGAGAGCCACGAAAGCCTCCAACGGCTGTCCGTCCTTGAAAACTAGGGCTTCTCTCTTGGATCACCCGTCGCACCGCCCACGTCGCCGACCACTGACGCGGCGGCGCAAGGGACGGGGTGGAGCAGGCAGGGCAGGCGGCCGGTCAGCCGCGGGGGCCGGTCCCGTCGTGGTAGCCGAGCTCGATGTAGCGGGTGCGGGTGCTCCAGGAGCCGAGGTCGGGCGTGTTGGCCATGACGTCGTGCCAGGGCTGGGCACCAGGAGCGGCCGCCTCGCCGGAAGCCGCCTTACCGGCAGGGTCCCCCTCGTCGTGCGCGGGCAGCGGATAGCCGGGGGGCCCGGCCCAGAGCCGCACTCCCGACCGTGCCTCGGACTCGCGGACCGGCTCCCACCAGCCCACCGAGAACATGCCGGCGAGCTGGTGCATGGCGATGAAGCTGGCCGCGCCGCCCTCGGGGTCCGTGCTGTCCGGGCGCTCGGTGAGGGCGTGCCACAGGATGTACATGTTCGGTAGCCGCACCTCGGGCTGGAAGCGGTACACGAGCCGCTCCAGCCTGATCGAGCCGATGCGCGGCAGCTGTACCCGGGAGAGCGGGACGACCTCGCGCTCGCCGCCGGTCCAGGTCAGCATCTCGTTGCGGCCCATGTAGCCAGGCTCGCTGAAGACCGTGACGTGGAGGCGTTCCCTGCGATCAGGCCGGCGGTTGTGCAGCAGGCCCGCCCCGGCGACGGCGCCGCCCACGGAGGCCAGGCCCGCCAAGAAAATCCTGGTCTTGCGCTTCATCGGGACGCGGCACCTCGCTTCTGACGGGACGAGCGCCTCCATCATGCGCCACGGACGGCCCGTTGATCTACCGTCAGGCCCGGCTCTGGGGAGGACCTCCACGGGGACCCGCATTCCGCCGCCCGCGTCGCTGCCCGGCCCAAGTCAGCCAATCGGTTCGGACGTTCACCACGCAGGACGAGGTACGCGCCGAGGCTCTCCTAGTGTGGTGCGCCAGAGATGCGTCGGCAGAGGCGGGCGAGGGAGTCGAGGATCTCTTCTGCTGTCTCAGAGGGCGTTAAGTCCCGTTCCAGATGATCTGGTGTCACCCGTTCGTGGGTGACTGGACGGTTCCGCCCTTGTGTCATGTCGTGTGCATG
>NZ_JBVHHL010000075.1:0-32564 GCF_055561075.1 Streptomyces sp. NPDC022910 | reverse complement strand
CCCCCGGGCGAAGTGCACGCCGAGTTCCAGGAATTGCAACTCACGGCATGAATTGCTCGGCCAGACCCTGTCCGAAAAACGCGAGGCCCCTCAACCGCGAGGACAAGGTGAAAGGCCCGGTGGCGCAGGGGAAGTGGGTGACCGCCAGCGTCCAGGGCTCCTGCAAGGACGTGGTCGCGGCCGTCCTCGACGAGGCGACACGCCGCGACCCTGGCCACGCCCGGACCTGGGTGGTCCTGGTGGACGGCGCGCAGTACCAGCTCGACCTGATCCGGGCCGAGGCCGCCCGCCGCAAGGTATCCGTGCACATCGTGTGCGACACGTGCTCGATACCTGTGGACGGCCGCATGGTGCTTCTTCCCACCCGGGGACCGGGCCGCCGAGGTCTGGGTCGGCGAGCAGGCCCGGCGCATCCTGGCGGGCAAGGCCGTCAAGGTCGCCGCTGCGATCCGCCAGACGGCGACCCTGGTGAAGCCGCCTGCGGCCAAGCTCGCGGGCGCGGACACATGCGCCGGCTACCTGCGTGCCAAGGCCCCGTATCTGGACTACGGACGAGCGCTCGCCGCGGGCTGGCCAATCGCCACGGGCATCGTGGAGGGAGCATGTCGGTACCTGGTCAAGGACCGCATGGACATCACCGGAGCCAGATGGAGCCTGGCCGGTGCCGAAGCCGTCCTCAAGCTCCGCGCGGTGCACGCCAGCGGCGACTTCGACGCCTACTGGCAGCACCACGTACAACGCGAACACCTACGCAGCCACGCCGTCCGCTACCGCGACCAACTCGCCCTCGCAGCCTGATCGACAGCTCCCTGCATCAGTGCCGCACCCAATTCGGTTTGTCAACAGGAACTTCAGTGCACCTGGTCCAGGACGTGGCGGACTTCGCCAAGGAGCACAATGAGCGGCTCCGGGTGCTTCAGATGCCTAGTTGTGCCCCGGAGTTCCCCCCAGGAGGACATCTGGTCACTCTTGAAACGGTACTTGGCCGACGCCACCTCAGACCTCAGCCACATCACCCGCGTCGTCAAGCGCAAGCTCAAGAAGATCCAGTACCGGCCTGTGAAGTTCCCCCTGCCTCGCGGATCCACCACGCCAGTGCAGCAAGCGCCGATCCGCCTGACCATAAGCCCCTGGCACCCCAGCTATTGGCGCCGTCTATTGGCCAGCCGCCGCCCGGCTGGCCTTCACTGGGACGCATGAAACCAGCCAGCCGGATCCGCAGCTCGTTCGCCGCCTCGGTGGGATCCATCGTCTTCGGCATGGAGGACGGAACTGTCTCGATCTTCGGGCTGGTCTTCGGGGTCGCCGCCGCCGCACCAGACTCCCATGCCGTGCTATTGGCCGGCGGGACCGGCGCGATCAGTGCAGCGGTGTCGATGATGGCCGGCACGTTCCTCGACGTCGAGTCGACCAATGACCAGGCCGCTGCCGGTCTCGCGCAGGCACGGGACCGCTTCCAGAAGAACCCAGGCGAGGAGGACCGGACCATCCACCATCGTCTGGTCACGGCCGGCTTCAGCGACTCTGAGGCCGAAACGGTCACCGGGATCATCGGCAAGCATCCGGACACCCGACTCAAGTTCGCCGCCGCCATCGACCAGGGCACCACTGAGGCGACCCGGCAGAGCCCGGTCGTGCAGTCGCTGTGGATGTTTGTCACCGATCTGTTCGCCGCGGCGGTCCCGGTGCTGCCGTTCGCCTTCTTCGCTCTCGCGACGGCCAAGGTGGTCTCGCTGTCAGTGACCCTGGTGCTGCTGGTCGGACTGGGCATCGGCCGGAGTGTGATCGGCCGCCGCCGGGCGCTGCCGACGATTATCGAGACCATCGGCATCGCCGCGGCAGCGACAGCGGCGGGCCTTGCGGTCGGTACTCTCATCTCATGAGTCCGTCGCCGGGCACCGCATCGGCTGGCTGTCCCACCCTAGGTACCCGTCCTGGCCCTGCCCTTGCCGATAAATTCGTCTGGTGAGAGGCACTACGCGAGGGTGCACTGGTGCCGACCTCGTCAAGCGTAGTCCGACCAGCTGACCCCGCCGTCCGGGGAGGCCTCCACTTGCGCCGCACAGGTCACGCTGATGGCGAGGACGAGCAGTGGCCACAGCCGCCACGGGAGCGCCCGAACAGTTGGCATCCACTTCACTGCCTTTCCATGCTCGGCCTCAAGGACGCGAAGGCGCCATCCCGGCCGTGGGTAGCGTTGCGCTCCGACAGGGAACGCAAGAAGACGTCGAGAAGAGTCTTTGGTGTCAGCCTGGACGGGCCGTTCAGACGAGCGGGCCTGGGATCGGCCGGAACGCCGCCCTTGGGACGCCGAACGCGGCTCTGAGACCCGGCGCCGGAGGAGCGCGGAGGTACCCGCTGTCTTAACACGGCGCGGCACCGGTAGAGCCACGTCTCCCCCGTTCCGAAGCGGCGAGTTCCTCAGGGCTGTCGCGGTTGCCCTTCTCGTGCATGACCCGGCTCCCCTACGCAGAGACACGTCGACAGGCAGGCAGCCAGCGCCTGCGCGCCGAACACACCCTCCCGTTTCAGTTTCAGGACGCAAGTAGGAATTTCATAGAATTTGCACTAAAAGACGTTAAAAGATTCTCTGGTAGGACCTCGCTGAGCGATTGGAAGAGATTTCCACCGGTACCGGACCGGATGGTCACGTATTCTTCAGGGAGTTCGACTACGACTCGGCGCTCCGCAGCCACTTCTGGGATCACGTGCCCGAACTGCGTCAGTACCTTGGCACCTGGACCGCGTACAGCGTGTGTCTGAACGACCCGCACATCACTCGAGGCCTCCGTGACGGGCTGGTGGCGCGGCTTGCCAAGCAGTATCTGCGAACTGGACGCGGAAAAAGCCTGGCGTTCCTGGCCCAGGGCTGGAGTGCCACAAGCACGAGCCGAGCCCGTCTGGAGGCCGCTGTCCACGCACTCACCTGCGGTCTCAACGACCCCGCGCACCCGCCGCCGCACGCAGCTGATCACGGCACGCGGGCAGGAGGCCCAGCGGCTGGAGAAGGAACTTGAGGACACCGGGATGAAGCTGTCCTCGGTGCTCAGCGACATCACCGGGGCCAGCGGACGCGCCATCATCAACGCTCTGATCGGCGGCGAGCGTGACCCCCAGGCACTGGCCGATCTGGCCATCCGGCGGGCCCGCAGTAAGATCCCGGCCCTGGTTGAGGCACTGGACGGCACGTTCACCGAGCACCACGCGTTCATGTGCCGGCATTACCTCGACGAGATCGACCACCTCACTGCCACGGCCGACCAGTTGGACCAGCGGATCACCGCGCTGCTGACCCGTCTGGAGCACAACAAGGACGTCGAGAACCTGGACACCATCCCCGGCATTGGCCCTGCGGCGGCTGAGATCATCATCGCTGAGACCGGTGGGGACATGGCCCAGTTCGCGACCGCCGGTCATCTCGCCTCCTGGATCGGGGTCTGCCCGGGCATGAACGAAACCGCCGACGTCACCAAGTCCGCCCGTACCCGCAACGGCAACAGCAACCTGAAACGGCTGCTGGGCATCGCCGCGATGTCGGTGACCCGGAACAAAGACTGCTACCTCAGCGCCTACTACCGGCGCATCGCCGTCCGCCGCGGACGGCAGCGGGCCCTGGTCGCGGTGATGCACAAACTCGCCGTCGCGATCTGGCACATCCTCCGCCACAAGACCCGCTACCAGGACCTCGGCGCCGACTACTTCACCCGCCGCGACCCTGAACGCGCCATGCGTCGCATGACCAAGGAAGCCAACCGCCTCCGGCCTCACCGTCCGATTCGAGCCCATCGCAGCAACGGCCTGACCAGCACACTCACTCAACTTTTCGTGTCTGGCCGGCGTGGAGGCGGGAAAATGAGCCTGCTCCGTCCGGAACGCCGGTTTCACTGTGATGCCGTGAGCTCGCGAGTCTGGATGGCGTCGGAGACCGCTGACAGGGACCATCGATTGTTGCAGCAGCACGCGGACCAGACTCTTCAGCCCTGTGGTCTCCCCGGACGGCGCGCATGATGGGCGTTGTTTTGGGAGGGGCTCATGGAACTGCTGCACGAGCGGTGCGCCGCGCTGGACATCGGCAAGAAAGACCGCAAGGCGTGCGTCCGCGCTCCGAACCCGAGCGGGCGGCGCTCGCGGCGCCAGGAGATCCGCACGTTCGCGACCGTGACCAACGCCCTCCTGGAACTGCGGGACTGGCTGGTCGCCGAGAAGGTCACCCTGGTGGTGATGGAGGCAACCGGCGACTACTGGCGGCCTGCGTTCTACCTGCTGGAGGACTGCCTGAACGTGATCCTGGTCAACGCCGCGCACGCCAAGGGGCTGCCTGGCCGCAAGACCGATGTCGCCGACGCCGCGTGGCTGTGCCAGCTGGGCGAGTGCGGCCTGCTCAAGGCGTCGTTCGTACCTCCGGAGCCGGTCCGGCATCTGCGTGACCTGGCCCGCTATCGCGCCAGCCTGACTATGGAGCGATCCTGTGAAGTCCAGCGGTTGGAGAAGGAGTTTGGAGGACGCGGGCATCAAGCTCTCCAGCGTGGCCACCGACATCATGGGCGTGTCCGGGCGGGCCATGCTCACCGCCCTCATCGACGGCGAACGCGACGCCCACAGCCTGGCGGGGATGGCCAGGGCCCGCATGCGCCCCAAGATCCCCGCCCTGGTTGAGGCCCTGACCGGCAACTTCGGCGAGCATCATGCGTTTCTGTGCCGGCTGCACCTGGAGCGCATCGACCACCTCACCGCCGCGATCGGCGAGCTGTCCGCTCGGATCGAGGAGGAGATGCTCCCTTTCGCCCGTCAGCTTGAGCTGCTGCAGACCATGCCCGGGTCGGTAGGGCCACCGCCGAGGTGATCATCTCCGAGACCGGTGGTGACATGGCCCGCTTCCGCACTGCCGGGCACCTGTCCTCGTGGGCGGGCGTCTGTCCCGGCCACCATGAGTCCGCCGGCAAGCACAAATCCGGCCGCAGACGCCACGGAAACCGGTGGCTCGGCGCCGCGCTGGGCACCGCGGCCATGGCCGCCTCCCGCACCCGCGAGACCACCTACCTCGGCGCCCGCTACCACCGCCTCATGCCTCGTCTGGGAAAGAAGAAAGCCCTCGTCGCTCTCGAGCACTCCATCCTGATCGCGGTCTGGCACATGCTCACCGGCGACATCGCCTACCAGGATCTCGGCGGTGACTACTACGCCAAGTACGACCCCGAGCGAGCCATGCGCCGCATCACCCGCCAGGCCAACGCCCTCGGTTTCACCGTCCGCTTCGACCCCCTCGAGGCCGCATGAACACACCCCACCGGTCACCTCGCCGACCTGGGCTCATCATTCATTTTCGGACCAGAGTCACGGCATTGACCCCAGACCTGAGCATGGTCACGGTCAGCGGCCTTGAACGCGTCGGCTTCGCCGAGCACGACACGTTCGTGAAGGCCACGGGCCTGCCGGAGAAAGAACTGAAGCCCCGGCCGCCGCGCGGCGCACCGCCATGGCCCACCGCGGCCCGCAGCATCGGCGCCACCCGTTGCGACATACGTCACCCTGGGCGCCGCCCCGCCCAGGAATGCAGAGCCCTCCGGCTGCGCTCCATTGAAGGGGTGCTGCAGGCCGGCCCTCCTTTTCTTGTGCCCGGGCGACGAGGCCCGGCGCGAAATCGCCCGCACCCGACCAAGCACCGCACCCCCGCCCCAACACAGCGCGCCGCACGCGCGCAAACCTGAAACACCCGCCCCTCCCGAGAAGGTTTCCCTGCACCATGCCCCTGGCTCTGCTGGCCCTGGCTCTCATCGCGTTCGGCATCGGGACGACCGAGTTCGTCACCATGGGGCTGCTGCCCCAGATCGCTGACGGCGTCGGCGTGTCCGTACCGCACGCGGGCAACCTCGTCTCCGCCTACGCGCTCGGTGTGGTCGTCGGCGCGCCGCTGCTGACCGGCATCGGCGCCCGCATACCGCACAAGAGGCTGCTGCTGCTCCTGTCCGGACTGTTCGTCATCGGCAACACCGCCTCGGCGCTCGCCCCCAGTTTTGGTCTGCTCTTCGCAGCGCGCGTCCTCTCGGGCCTGCCCCATGGCGCACTGTTCGGCGTCGGCGCCGTCGTCGCCTCCCGGCTGGTCGCGCCCGACCGGGCGGCCCGTGCCGTCTCGACCATGTTCCTCGGGCTGACAGTGGCCAATATCGTCGGTGTTCCCGCCGGTACCGCCCTCGGCCAGCAACTCGGCTGGCGGTACGCGTACGTCGCGGTCGCCGTCATCGGCGTGCTGGCATTCGTCGCCCTGTCCCGCCTGATCCCGCACCAAGCGCGCGGCCCGCAGTCCGGCATCAAGCACGAACTGCGCGCCATGGGCAACAGGCAGGTGGCGCTCGGCCTGGTCACAGCGATCATCGGGTTCGGCGGATTCTTCGCCGTCTACAGCTACCTCGTGCCCATGCTGACCCACCTCACGGGGTTCTCGGACTCCTCCACCACCCTGGTCCTCGCCCTGTTCGGCGTCGGCATGACGCTCGGCACCCTCGTCGCGGGCCCGCTCACCGACCGGGCGCTGCGCCCGACGCTCTATGCCGGGCTGGGCCTGCTCGCCGCAGCGCTGGTGACGTTCTACTTCGCCGTTCACAGCACGGTGCCCGCGCTCGTGACCATCACGATTATCGGCGCCCTGAGCGCGCTGATCACCACACCCGTGCAGATGCTGCTGATGGCCAAGGCGGACAAAGCGCCGACGATGGCGGCGGCTTCGAACCACTCCGCGTTCAACCTGGCCAACGCGGGTGGCGCCTGGCTGGGCGGCCTGGTCATCTCGGCCGGCTGGGGCTGGGCCTCGCCCGCGCTGGTCGGCGCGGCCCTGGCCCTGGCCGGCCTCGGCCTCGCCATCACTGGCGGCATCATGGACCGGGGAGAACGCCGCTCCGAGGTCGTCATCTCGTCCCCGCGCGACCCCGAACGCCAAGAGGCCCGAACCAGCAGTGCGGCACCGGCCTCCACCCAGGCGGACTCAACCACCTCCTGACCCCTCCCACCCACGCGCTGCGACGCCAACCAGGCCCCGGTTACGCCCTGCGTCCCGCGCCCGCAGCAGGCCCAACACCGCTGTAGGCCGCTTTCAAGGACACCGGAGGCCGGGCAGCCGTCAGGCAACCGACCCCGCTCACCACGCCGTCCTGCCGGCCACTACTGTGCGCAATGGATTCACCCCGTTGTGCTGCCCACGCAAGAGCCGGACCCGAGGTCATCGAGCTGGGCCGCGGCGCGGACGTCCTCGTGCACGAGGCGTTCCCACCGCAAGCACCTCCTGGGATTCATGTCCGGCTCGAATACCAGGATCGAGCGGCTGCAGCGGCGCTTCGCGCAGGCCCACACCAGCGCAGAGGACGCAGGGCGGGTGGCGTCAGGCAGCGGCCGAGGTCCGCACCCTCGTCCTCTTTCGCTTGATCCCCTGGCAGCTCCCGGACGACCTCTACGCCGAACAGGCGGCGCGGACCTTCGAGGGGCGAAATCGTCGCGCACGAGCTGCAACCCATCCCCGCATAGCGACACCGAGCCCCTGGGCGGGTCCCCGGCCACAACTCACCGGGGACCCGCTAACCTGCCCGTGGCACTCGTGAGTCCCAAAACGTATGCGCCGTCTGGGCAATCGGACTCCGAAACGAACCCACGGGACGACCGGCGGAAAAACCAGGGTCAGGGCCGTATGGGTTGGGGGGCAGTCGTCGGCTCCACAAATTCTCCACATGAACCCGACACAAACCCCCACGGCTTCTCGCACCGAAGACGCAGGTCAGCGCGTTGCCTGGACCGAGGTCGCCGTCGCCCTTGGGAGGCCACATGCGGCGACTGCAAACAAAATGCCTGGCCAACGTACTGACCAGGTCGCGTCGCAGCAGGTCCGGCACGGGTGTGGCGGACGGTTCGGGCACGGTGGTGACCTGGCGCTTGCGCAGCCGCAGCCCGGCGATGCCGTACTTGCGCATGGCCCGTCCGACGCGCTTGTGGTTCACGCGCTCGCCGTCCTCGCGCAGCTCGGCGGTGATCCGGGGGCGGCCGTAGGTGCCGTCCCACTCGGCGTGCACGGTCCTGATCCGCTCGGCGAGAGCGGCGTCGGCCCGCTCGCGCGCGGCGCGGGCCTCCCGGCCGGCCCGCCATTTATAGAAGCTGGAGCGGGCCACCTCCAGCACGTGACACAACCGCTTCACGCCCGAGACGCGGTAGTGGTCCTCAATGAACTTGAAGCGGTTCACCAGTTCATCTCGGTGGCGAAAAACTTCGTCGCCTTACGGAGGATGTCCCGTTCGGTGGCCAACGTCGCGTTCTGCTTACGCAGGTCCTTGTTCTCCGCGCGCAGGGCCGCTATCTCGGCCTCCAGCTGTTCCTTCGTGGCCTCGCTCACCGGGACGTCCTTCGTGCTCTTGATCATGGCGCCGCTCTCGCCGCAGCGGACCCGCTCGGCTCGCACCCAGTTGCGCAGCGTCTCCCGGCTGATCCCCAGGTCCTTGCCGATGCCCTCGAAAGTGTGGCTCGGGTCCGACAGGTACAGCGCGACAGCGTCTGCCTTGAATTCGGGCGAGTAGACCTTCATCACCATAAGAGATCCCTCCCCGGCCCCTGGCGGGGCCGGGCTCAGAGGTGTCCACCACTCGGGGACAGGTCCCCCCTCGGCATCAAGGTCGCACCCTCTACGGTGTGGGAGATCCTGAAGCGGCACGGGATCGAGCCGGTGCCCGAACGCGACCGTCAGACCTGGGCCGCGTTCCTGCGCGGCCAAGCCCACGCGATCCTGGCCTGTGACTTCTTCACCGCCACCACGCTGAACGGCGCGACGTTGTACGTCTTCGCGGTCATCGAGCACGTCAACCGCCGCATCCACGTCCTCGGAGCGACCGCCGATGCCACCGCGGACTGGGTGACCCAGGCTGCGAGGAACGTGGTCATGGACCTCCAGGACGCCGGCGCCACCGTCACGCACCTCATCAGGGACCGCGACAGCAAGTACACCCGTGCGTTCGACGTCGTCTTCGAGGCCGAGGGCATCGAGATCGTCACCACCGGCATCCGCGTTCCCCGCATGAACTCGATCATGGAACGCTGGGTGCAGACCTGCAGACATGAACTCCTCGACCGCACCTTGATCTGGAACCTGCCCCACCTGCTCCACGCGCTCACCGAGTTCGAGTCGTTCTACAACCAGCATCGGCCGCACCGCACCCTGCACAGCGCGGCACCCCTGCGGCCAGTTCCCGAACCGATCACCGAACCCGGCCGACTCCACCGGCTGGACATCCATCGACGTGATCGCCTCGGCGGCATCCTCCACGAGTACTCACATGCCGCCTGATCAGCGCGGACGTAATAATCGGCACCGCAGTCCTGGGCCAAGTTGTGCCCCCCCACAATCCAGTCCGGCGCGAAGAACACTGCAGGCCCGGCCGGGAATGCAACCCTGGCTCAAGGGCGCCCTCGGCGAGGCCGCCAACGCCGCTGCCCGCACCGACACCTTCCTCGGCGCCCGCTACCGGCGCATCGTCAAACGCCGCGGACACGCCAAAGCCCTGGTCGCCGTCGCCCGCTCGATACTCGTCATCGCCTGGCACCTGATCAACGAACTGGACACCTCCTACCAGGAACTCGGCTCCGACTGGCACCAGCGCCATCTCAACCCCGCCCGCAAGACCCGCGACCTCGTCCGCCAGCTCCAAGCTCTCGGCCACCAGGTCACCCTCGAACCCGCGGCCGCCTGACCGACCCCAGCCCGACATCCGGTCCGCAAGCGGCCCGGATGCTGCCGCCTGCCCTCCCGAAGATCGATTTTCCGATCAGCTTCCAAGCGGGTGCTGGAGTCCGCCCTCGCCGGTTAGCTGCAGGCCCTTGGCCCGGGCCTGCTCGACGAGCTGGTCGATGAGCTTCTACTCGACCGCCGGGGCCCGCAGCGACGGTTCCGCCTGATCATAGGCGGTCACGGACTCGGTCACGGTGTCACTCACTCGATGCCTCTTCCTTGATCATCAATTACACGGGAGACCGTACAGACCCGCACGAGCAGGGGCTGCTCGACACGGACATCATGATCCCGCGCAAGTGGCTGAACCCCGAGGAACTCCCCGCCGAGATGGCGATCAGCGCCATCACCCTGGCCGAACTCTCCGCAGGCCTTCATGAGGTACGTAAGAACGAGGAGCAGGACGAATACGACGAGCACACCGAGCGTGCCCAGCGGATGGATGTCCTCCAGCGCGCAGAGAACGAATTCGACCCCATCCCCTTCGACGCGGAAGCTGCCCGTATCTACGGCTGAGTCTGAATACCCGAGGTCAGCCCGCGCTTGTCTCGTATGGCGGTTCCCGCCTGACGCGGGGGCCGGGCGTCATGTGTACCGTCAGGCCCCGCGCCGCGAGCGCGTTACCAGGTGTGCTCGGTCCGGACGGGCCCGGAGACGCTGAAGTCCTCTCCGACACTGGTCAGTTCGAACTGTGCGCGCCGCTCTCCCGGTTCGGGGACCACCTGCGGCACGTAGTACGCCGCCCCGGAGGTGCCGCCGAGGAAGCGTCGGGAACCGTCGGGCAGCACCCGGTGCAGTTCGTAGTGGCGCGTCTCACCGGGCGCCCGGTGCCAGGCGAAGCGGAACGCCGTGCCGTCTCCGGCCGCCGCGGTGTCCGTGATGCGCAGCGAGCCCGGTGCGGCCGGGCTGTGGATGCCGTTGTGCACCGCGAGGCGCCCCAGCCGCCAGCTGACGGAGTTGGCCCCGGCAGCGGGGGTGAGCCGTATGCCGAGGGCGTGGACGGTCGAGGCGCTGTGGTGGCTGCCCAGCAGCGCGCCAATGCGCAGGCGGGCGGTGGTCCAGCCGGTGGACCCGCCGTGCAGGGTGCCTGCCGGCAGGCAGGTGTAGGCGACCGGTTCGCCGGGAGCCGCGGGCTCGTCGGTCGCCACCGCCAGTTCGACGGTCACGGGTCCCTCGGCCCGGTGGGAGATCTCGACTACGGTCTGCCCGGACAGCGGCAGCCGCGTACCGAACAGATCCACCGTGGCGGGCGAGTCGAGGGCGCCCTCCACCAGTAGGCTGCTGCCGCCGCGCCACGCGTCGGCGAAGTCGAAGGTGACGGTGGGTCTGGCGCCCTCGGTCCTGACGACCCAGCGCCGGCTCGGCAGCAGGTCCTGGAGGCCGAGGTTGTTCCATGCTGCGTCGGAGGTGACCTCGCCGTCTTCATACCACTTCAGCCCGTGCCCGGTGTTGAAAGTTGTCGCGAAGGGCAGTTCGAGGGCGGGCGATCGGTCGGCGACAACCGCGGCTGGGGGCCGCCAGGTGCCGGAGGTGTCCGGCTGCGACGGGTCCTTGGACTGGCCTGTCCAGAACCGGTCGTCGGTCGTGTGGAAGTCGCCCGGTGTGCTGCCGCTCGGAAGCTGGCTGAAGGTCCAGTCCGGCCGGTAGAAGCCGTACGACGTGACATCCGGCGCGTCGAGAGGGACGACGGCGTCCCAGTCGACGAACGAGTTGAATCCGTTGTTCCCGACGTCCACGCCGGCCCAGAGGTCGTAGCGGCTGCGGCCGAGGCTGTCGGCGAGCGCACCCGAGGAGGCGAGAGTCTGGGGGCTCCAGCGGAAGTCGACGAACACGGAGTCGCTGACCTTGCCGTCGGCGTCCTGGAAGAACTCCTGGTTGAGGCTGTCCAGCGCGCCCTGCCAGTTGACCTGGCCGTTGGTGGTCATGGCGTCGTACCAGGTGACGCGCAGGCCGCGGGACGCACTGAGGGTGCGCAGCCGCTTCACGAAACCCTGCATGGCCACGCCGAGGGCGGCATCGCCACCGTCCGTCTCGGCGTTGATGAACCAGCCGTCGAAGCCGTAGACGGTGGCGACCTCGACCATCTTCTCCGCAACCGGGTAGTTGCCGAACGCGTCCTGCTGCACCAGGTCACGGGTCCACTGAAGCTGTCCGCCGAACGCGGTGGGCGGCAGGTAGACGTTGCCGAGGACGGGGACACCGTTGCGGTGTGCGGCGTCCACCACCGTCGCGTTGGGCGCGAGGATGAGGCCCTCGCCGGAGGAGCCGCCCCAGAAGACCAGTTCGTCGATATAGGCCCAGTTGGTCAGCGCGTAGTAAGCAGCGCCGGTGGACCCCTGAGAGGGGTTGGACGAGGTGGGTCCGAAGGACACCAGGGAGGAGATGCGGGCCTGGTCGGCGCGGGCCGTGGTGTTCACCTGCACCGGGGTGAAGCGCTTGGCGAGCGGCACCGAGGCCGTGTTGAAGGGGAGGTCCGGGTCGTCCTGCGGACGCCAGTCCTTCAGGCTGCGCCATGTGATGCCGGCGCCCGGGCTGCCCGCGGGGAGCGAGTCCGGGAACCAGTACGAGGCATGTGGCTGGAGGTCGGCAGACGGCGCGGCCAGCGAAGTGGCGGCGAACGCCGTGCCGTTGACCGACGAGCCGAGCAGGGCGGCGGCCGAAGCGGCTGCCGTGAGAACCACGGTACGTCGGGTGGGACGCATCGCGGAGGACGGGTCCTGGGGCCGGCTTGCCGGTTCTGGCTGGGACAGTTCTGGCTGGGACACGTGATGCTCCGTATCAGGTGATCCGTATCGAATGGAAGGAGAACTGCGCTCGCTGTAAAGGTGTTCGGCCGGGCGGATCCGGGTGGCCGGATCCGGACGGGCGTTCTCGGCGCCGCCCCGCCCGACCGGTCGGGTTCTCACCGGCGCGGCCGGGCCCCGATCTCCGCGATCGAAGCCCGGGTCCGCCGGCACGGAGTGCGCTCAGGCCCGATCGGGTCCGAGCGCCTCGATCGAGGTGAGTTCCTCGTCGCTCAAGGGCCTGCCGCGGAGCGCTGCCACGTTGGCCTCGAGCTGGGCGACGCTCGAAGCGCCGGTCAGGGCGGACGTCATGCGCGGGTCGCGCAGCACCCAGGCCAGGGCCAGTTGGGCGAGCGACTGTCCCCGGCCTCGCGCGATCTCGTCGAGGGCCCGCAACCGCGCAAGGAGGTCCTCGGTCAGGTCGTCCCGACTCAGGGAGGTGGCACGCGCCGCACGGGACCCTGCGGGGACACCCCGGAGGTACCGGTCGGTGAGCAGCCCTTGCGCCAGAGGCGAGAAGGCGATACAGCCCATGCCTTCAGCCTCCAGCGTGTCCAGCAGTTTCTCATCTTCGATCCAGCGGTTGAGGATCGAGTACGCCGGCTGGTGGATCAGGGCGGGGACCCCCATCTCCCGTAGCAGCCGGGCGGCTTCGCGGGTCTGCTCCGCGTTGTACGAGGACACTCCCACGTACAGCGCCTTGCCCTGCTGGACGGCGGACGCCAGGGCGCCCATCGTCTCCTCCAGCGGGGTCTCCGGGTCGAACCGGTGCGAGTAGAAGATGTCGACGTAGTCCAGTCCCATGCGGGTGAGCGACTGGTCCAGGCTGGCGAGCAGGCTCTTGCGAGAGTTCCACTGGCCGTACGGGCCCGGCCACATGTCCATCCCGGCCTTGGTCGAGATGATCAGCTCGTCGCGGTACGGGCGGAAGTCCGTCGCCATCACCCGGCCGAAGTTCGACTCGGCCGCGCCGTACGGCGGACCGTAGTTGTTGGCCAGGTCGAAGTGCGTCACACCCAGGTCGAAGGCGCGCCGCAGGACGGCACGGCCAATGTCCGCCTGGCGTTCGTCACCGAAGTTCTGCCACAGCCCGAGGGTGATGGCCGGCAGTCTCAGGCCGCTGCGTCCCGAGCGGCGGTACTCCATCGTGTCGTAACGGCTGTCGATGGCACGGTAGTCGGAGCGTATGTTCACGGATGAGGATCCTGTCTTGCGCCCGGAGGTGTTCAGGAGTCGCGCCGGGAGAGCCGGAGGGTGACGATTTCGAAGGGCCGCAGATTCAGGTCGATGCCGTCTCCGTCCACGGGCACTGTGGACAGGGGCCGTTCGAGCAGGTCGCAGGCCTCGGCACCGGCAAGGCCGAACCCGGTGGTGAGCTTGGCGCGCGCCCGGCCGCCGTGGGCCTCGTAGAAGCGCACGACCACGTCGCCGCTCCCGTCGTCCGCAAGCTTGACCGCGGTGATCACGACGGCGTCGTCATCGACGCTGACCAGCGGGGCCACTTCGGCGTCGCCCGGTACGCGACGCTCCGGCAGGTTGATGCGGTAGCCCTCGCGGACCGCGTCGGCGATGGTGCCGCCGGGGACCAGCGCGTAGCGGAAGCGGTGCAGCCCCTGGTCGGTCTCCGGGTCGGGGAAGCGCGGTGCGCGCAGCAAGGACAGCCGTACCGTCGTGGTGGTGCCCGTGGTGGTGTCCGCGGCGCGCACCGTCCGGGTCACGTCGTGCCCGTAGGTGGAGTCGGTGACCAGCGACACGCCCCAGCCGGGCTCCTCCAGGTGGACGAAGCGGTGGTTGCAGGCCTCGAACTTGGCCGCTTCCCAGCTGGTGTTGGTGTGAGTGGCCCGCTTGAGATGCCCGAACTGGGTCTCCGCCGTGTAGTGGTCGGTGTGGATGTCCAGCGGGAAGGCCGTCTTGAGGAACTTCTCGGTCTCGTGCCAGTCGACCTCGGTGTCGATGTCCAGCCGCTTGGCGCCCGCGTCGAGGGTCAGCTTCTGGACGGCGCGGGAGGAACCGAAGGTGCGCACGACACGCACGGCCACGGACTCCGGCCCCTCCGCCACGACCGTGACCTCGTCGACGTCCGTCAGGTCGGTGACGGTGTTGCGGTAGAACTCGTCGACGTCCCACGCGTCCCACATGTTCGGGAAGTCGGGGTGCATCTGCAGCAGGTTCGCCGCGGTTCCCGGGGCGATGCTCTCCCTGCCCGCGGTGAGGTCGTACGCGGAGACCACCAGGCCTCGCCCGTCGACGGCGACGCGGAGCAGGCCGTTGTCAAGGACGAACCCGCCCTCGGGACGGACGGTCACGCTGCATGTGCCCTCGGCCGGCGACGCCTGGCCCGCGCCGCCCGCGCGGATGCCGCCGCGCCCGTGCGGTGCGGCGTTGAAGACGACCCCGGTTCCGGCCGCAGCGTCGCCCGCGAGCGCCCGCTGCGCGTCAGCGATGATGCCGCCGAGTTCCTCGGCGACCGCCGCGTACGTCTTCTCCGCCTCGCGGTGCACCCAGGCGATCGAGGACCCGGGCAGGATGTCATGGAACTGGTGCAGCAGCACCGTCTTCCAGATGCGGTCCAACTGCTCGTGCGGGTAGGCGAATCCGGTGCGGACCGCGGCGGTGGCCGCCCACAGTTCGGCCTCCCGCAGGAGGTGTTCGCTGCGGCGGTTGCCCTGCTTGGTCCGTGCCTGGCTGGTCAGTGTCGCGCGGTGCAGCTCCAGGTACAGTTCGCCCACCCACACCGGCGGGTTCTTGTACTCGGCCTCCGCCTTCTCGAAGAATTCGGCGGGCTTCTCCCACTGGACCGCGGCGGATCCTTCGAGGCTGCGCAGCCGGGCCGCCTTCGCGACCATCTCACGGGTCGTGCCGCCGCCGCCGTCGCCCCAGCCGGTCGGGGCGAGCGAGTGGCTGGCCGCGCCCTTGTCCTTGAAGTTGCGGACGGCGTGCGCGATCTCCTTGCCCTGCATCGAGCAGTTGTAGGTGTCGACCGGCGGGAAGTGCGTGAAGATCCGTGTGCCGTCGATTCCCTCCCACAGGAACGTGTGGTGTGGGAACTTGTTGATCTGCCTCCAGGAGATCTTCTGGGTGAGCAGCCACTTGGAGCCCGCCGCCTTGATGATCTGCGGCAGCCCGGCGGCGAACCCGAAGGTGTCGGGCAGCCACGCCTCCTCGTTCTCGATGCCGAACTCGTCGAGGAAGAAGCGCTTGCCGTGCACGAACTGCCGGGCCATCGCCTCGGATCCGGGCATGTTGGTGTCGGACTCCACCCACATGCCGCCGGCCGGCACGAAGCGTCCCTCCGCCACGGCCTTCTTCACCTTGGCGTACACCTCGGGCCGGTGCTCCTTGATCCAGGCGTACTGCTGCGCCTGGGACATGGTATAGATGAAGTCCGGCTCGTCCTCCAGCAGCGCGGCCATGTTGGACGTCGTCCGGGCAACCTTCCGCACGGTCTCGCGCAGGGGCCACAGCCACGCCGAGTCGATGTGGGCGTGCCCGATCGCGCTGATCCGGTGTGCGGACGGGATGGCAGGGGCGGCGAGCACGTCCTTCAGCTGCTCGCGCGCGGCGGCCGCGGTGGCGTTGACGTCCTGCAGGTCCACGGCATCGAGGGCGCGCTCGATCGCACGCAGGATCTCCCAGCGGCGGGGCCCGTCGAGGGGGAGCTCGGCCATGAGTTCACCGAGCACCTCCAGGTCCTGCACGAGGTTCCACACCGTCTCGTCGAAGACGGCCAGGTCCATGCGGGTCAGTTTGTACTGCGGCTCGGTGCCCGCCGTCTCCTTCAGGCCGAGGTCGGTCGGCACGAAGGGGTGGTAGTCCAGGATCACCGGGTTGGAGGCCGCCTCGATGTGCAGCAGGACCTCTTCGCCGCCCTCGACCGGTGCACCGATCCGCACCCACTGGTTGCGCGGGTTGAGTCCCTTGACCGGGGTGCCGTCCGGCCGGTAAATCAGCCCCTCGCACTGGAAGCCCGGCATGTTCTCGTCGAATCCGAGGTCGAGCAGCGCCTCGACGCAGCGACCCGCCCACTCGGTCGGGACGGTGCCCGACACCGTCAGCCAGCTGGTGCCCCAGGGCGCGCCCCACGCGTCGCCGACCGCGGCGGGGGTCCGAGGGGCCGCGATCCCGTCGGCCACGGGCACGGGCTCGCCCGGCGCCGTCCAGATGCCGACTTCGAGCGGCACGGACTCCGGGTACACGGCGGGCCGGATGCGTTCGTCGAGCACACGCTTGAGGCGGGCTTCGACCAGGGTGTGGTCGTCATGCATGGGGATGCTCCGTAAGGCTTCTGAGGGTGCAGGAAATGGCAGGTGGCGGGAGGTGGTGCTGAGGACGTGAGAGGGCTTGCGGCGCGGGAGTCGTCCTACCCAGCCGTCGGTTCGGGGCGGATCAGCCCTTCACCGCGCCCTCCCCCACTCCTCTGAAGAAGAAGCGCTGCAAAGCGACGAACAGCACGACGATGGGTATCAGAGCGATCATGGCACCCGCCGCGATGGTGCGCGGGTCCACCGAGAAGGTGCTCTGGAGGTAGGACAGGCCGACGGTCAGGGTGAGCTTGTCGGGGCTCTGCAGTACCAGGAGCGGCCAGAGGAAGTCGTCCCAGGCTCCGATGAACGCGAGGATGGCGACGACGCTGATCGTGCCCTTGACGGCGGGGAGGCCTATGTAGCGCAGCCGTTGCAGCACGGTCGCGCCGTCGATCACGGCCGCCGCGTCGACCTCCGGCGGGATCGCCATGAAGGCGTTGCGCATGAGCAGCACGTTGAGTGTGCTGATCACGGCGGGCAGCGCGACACCGAGGAGTGAGTCGCCGAGCCCGAGGCTGGTGACGGTCTGGTACTGGGAGATGATCGTCACTTCCGCGGGCAGGACCAGCGTCGCGAGGAAGACCCCGAAGACCAGCTTCCTCCCCCGGAACTCCAGGCGGGCCAGTGCGAATCCGGCGATCGTGGCGCCGACGATGTTGCCGCCCACGTTGAGGAACGCGACGATCACCGAGTTCGCGGCGAAGTGCCACACCGGGATGGTGTGGGCGACCTTCGTGTAGTTGCTGAGGGTCGGGTGCTTCGGGATGAAGCTCGGCGAAGTGCTATAGACGTCCTCCGCCACGCTCTTGAGGGACGTGGACAGTTCCCACAGCAGCGGTCCCACGCTGATGAACAGGACGATCACCAGCAGGACGTACCGCGTGACGAGCGCCCTGCGGGTGAGGGCGTTGAAGGTCCCCGAGTTGGTGAGGCGCTTGCGCCGTTCCCGGGTGGAGCCGGCGGCGGGGGCCGTCCCCGGCTCAGGCAGGGTCCGCGGTTCGTGCGTCAGGCTCATGCCTCCACCCTCCGGTTCAAGCGGGCCAGCAGCAGCATCGGAACGAGGGTGACGAAGAAGAGCAGCACGCTCAGTGCCGACGCGTAACCGAGCCGCCCGCTGGAACCGCCGGCTGCGTTCTGGATGAGGAGGACGAGTGAGACGTCCTTGCCTCCAACGCCGCCGCCGCTGCCACCGAGGATGTACAGCTCGGTGAAGACCCGGATGGCGGAGACCGAGACCAGCACCGCGACCAGGATCATCGTGCGGCTGACACCGGGGATGGTCACCGAGAAGAAACGCCGTACCGCACCGGCACCGTCGACCGCGGCCGCCTCGTGCAGGTCCCGGCCGACGTTCCCGAGCGCCGAGAGATAAATGATCATGTAGTAGCCGAGGCCCTTCCACACCGTGAGCGAGATGGCGCTGAACAGCAGCAGCCAGCGTCCGGTGAGGAACGGGATCGCCTCGTGGGTGAGGTGCAGGGACTGGAGGGTCCCGTTGACCACGCCGCGGTCGTCCAGCAGCCACTGCCAGATCACCGCGACGACAACCGCCGAGGCCACGACCGGAAAGTAGAAGAGCGTGCGGAAGAAGGAGATGAACGGCAGGGACCGCTCGACCAGCAGCGCCATCAGCAACGGGAGCACAGTCAGCAGGGGTACACAGATGAGCATGTAGATCAGGCTGTTGACCAGGGCGTCGAGCACCTGCGGGTCGTGCAGCATGTCCACATAGTTACGGAATCCGACGAACTGCCCACCGGTGAGTGTGCGGACGTTCGTGAACGAGAGGAAGGCGGTGTTGATCGCGGGCCAGATGCTGAAGACGGCCAGCCAGGCCACCGCAGGCAGAATCAGCAGCCAGGGGGTGTACCACCGGTGGTATCGCATGGTGGGTCCTGTCTCGCGGGGGCGGGGCGGCGCCACCGGCGCGCATCCCGCCCCTGCAACGGTCTCGGTTAGTCGGACAGCAGCTGGTTCGCCTTGTTGACGATGGTGTCCAGCGCCTGCTTGGACGTCTCCTTGCCCGAGATCGCGAGGGCGAACTGCTGGTTGAGGATGGTGCCCATCTCCTGCGTCCAGACCGGCGGCTGGTAGTCGACGGCCTTCTGCAGGTCGTTGTACCCGATCACCGCGGCGTCGCCCTGCGGCGTTCCGTCGCTCTTCGAGTACGCCGGGTCGTGCGCGGCCGCGGCCGTGCCGGGCAGGAAGCCCTGGGCCAGCTTGACGAAGTCGACCTGGTTCTGGTTGTCGGTCGCGAACTTCGCGAACGCGAGGGCCAGCGGCAGGTTCTTGCTCTTCGACGAGACGGAGATGCCCTGGACGTTGAGGATCGGCGTGCCGATCGACGACGAGGGGATCATCTCCTTGGCGAGGGTGGGGTTCGTCTGCCGGGTCTGCTGGATGCCGTTGCCCTGGCCTGTCGTCCAGGCGACCTCCTGCTTGAGGAAGGCGGCGTTGTTGCCCATGTAGTCCGTGGTGAGCACGTTGCCCGGGAGGTAGCCGGCCTTGTACGCGGCGCGGTACTTGTCGAGCATCGCAGCCGCGGCCGGGGTGTTGAAGACGAACTTGGTCTCGTCCTTGTTCGTCAGCGCCGTGCCGGACTGGACGATGTCGTTGAGCCACGGCATGCGGCTCATCAGGAAGTCCTTGCCGCCCGACTTGTCGTGCATGACCTTGGCCTGTGCGACGAGTTCATCGAGGGTCGTCGGGAGCTTCTTCGGGTCGAGGCCGTCACGCCGGAGCATCGCCCCGTTCCAGTAGTTCATGTCGGCGCCGAGGTACCAGGGGAAGCCGTAGGTGCCCTGCATGCTGAGGTACGTGTACGCCTTGAGCCCGCTGGACACGTAGGTCGTGTCGAGCGCCGGCACGTTCTTCTTCAGGTCGAGCAGACCCCCGGTCTTGGCCACCGAGTACGCGATGTCCGGGGGCAGGTTGACGACGTCGGGCAGGCTGCCGCTGGTGACCTGGCTGATGACCTTGTCCGCGTAGTTGGCGCCGGGCTGGTCGATCCAGTTGATCTTCGTGCCGGGGTGGTCCTTCTGGAACACGTCGATCAGCGAGGTGAAGTACGGCGTGAACGTCGGGTTCTTCAGCGACCACGTCTGGAAGGTGATGGACCCCTTGAGGGGGGCGTCGGACGCCACCGTCTTCTGAGCGTCCTTGCTGCTGCCACTGCTGTCGCCAACACCACACGCGCTGACGGTCATTGCCAGCGCAGCAGCCCCAATAACGGCTGCGGTCAGGATTTTGGGGTTTCTCATGGATCCTCCTGTGGGCCGCCATTGGCCCGTCTCACCGACATACCCCGCTGGTTTCAGGGGTTATGCGATCCAGCGTCAACTAAACCGATAAAGTTCACCGGAACTATGCGTGTGGCACAGGATCATGTCAAGAGGTTGAAGTCATTTCGTAAGGCAGCCGTCAGAAGCGTTGCCTGCGGTGTGTCCGCCGTCGGGAAGGGCAACCTGACCTGGCCTTTCGGCCGAATGGCACGGGTGACAGCTCGGGAAATCCGAGCAGCACAAACACCGCTCACGGGCGCACGTAGAAGCATGCTGGGGCGGACGAGCCGCACACAAAACGGACCAAGGTATCCCTCCGTTCGTGCGAGCAATCCGGTGGCAGCCGCAGTCCGGGAGCGGTCACCTCAGAAAGCCAAGGGCCCACGGCCCCCCCGACCGGCGGGCGTTACAGTGCGGTGGAAAGGACGAGGGGCGGTGCGGTGCTCTCCCGCGCGATGAGCTCCGGCAACGAAACCTCCACGTTCCTGGCCGGCCCGCTCTCGATCAGCGCCGTCAGTTCTTCCGCCGCTCTCTTACCGAGCGCGACAGTGTCCCGGGCCAGGGCCGTCAACCAGGGGTGGACCATCCGGCAGAGCAGCGAGTCCTCCCATGCCACGATGGACAGGTCGCGCGGGATGGACAGCCCTCTGCTGGTGGCCAGCGACAGCCCGGCCGCGGCCATCACGTCGTTGTCGTAGATGATCGCGGTGGGCACGGAGTCCCCCTCCAGAGCCTGCCGGGTCGCCGCCGCCCCCTCCACGCCGGAGTAGTCAGTGGTGACCGAGCGTACGTCGGTGAGCCCGAGACGGGCTGCCTCCCTGGCCAGGGAGTGGATACGCCGCTGGGTATGGACCAGGTCGGCCAGTCCCGCGATGTGCAGGATCCGGCGATGACCCAGCTCGTGCAGGTGCGTGACGACGCGCGCCATCGCGCCCGTGTCGTCGGCGCGGAGCGTGGACAGCGCCGGGTAGAGGGCGGTCTCAGCCCCCGGCTGTTCCAGAGTGCTCCCGATGACCACGGCGGGCAGGCCGAGTTCGTTGAGCAGCCCGAGACGCGGGTCGACCGTGCGCGGATCGACGACAAGTACGCCGTCCACGCGGCGCTCCGCCCACCAGCGCCTGTACGTCGCGCATTCGGCATCGATGTCCTCCACCATCTGGAACAGCAGCCCGAGCCGGTAGTCCGCGAGCACCTGCTGGACGCCCGAGATGAGCTCCAGGACGAACGAGTCCACGCCATAGGTGTGCGCCCGCCTGGCCAGTACGAGACCGACAGTGCCCGCTCCCTCGCCGGACAGTGCCCTGGCGGCCGAGTCCGGCCACCATCCGAGCTGTTCGGCGACCCGACGGACCCGGTTCCTGGTGGCCTCGGAGACGCCGGGGCGGTCGTTGAGCGCGAAGGAGACCGCACTCTCAGACACCCCCGCACGGAGAGCGATGTCCTTCATCGTGGGCCGTCGCGCCGGAGTACGTCTGGTCCGCCGACCCGCCACGGGCACCCTCTTGTCCGATGGTTGCCCTGCGTCCATTCCCCACACCTCCTGGAAGCAGTCTGCCCGCGTGCCTCTTCAAGAGGTACAACTAAGGCGCTTGACCTAGCGGACTATAAAGCGTTTTAGTTGCACCTCACAAGACCCGGCAACTCGCACTCTTCATCGAAGTTTCAGCTCGACCGGCGGCGAAGGAAGGGGATGTACTGACAATGCATGCCGCCACCCTTCGGGCTGTCGGGCCCTTCGTTCTACCCAAGGACTCCCCACGCGCATGACTGCTGAGAGCAGCGCGCCACACGCGCAGATCCCCCGATCGCCGCGCTTCGGCGTCAACTACACACCATCGGAGGGCTGGTTCCACCACTGGCTCGACTTCGACCTGGCTTCCGTCGAGGCCGACCTGGACTCCATCGCGATCCTCGGCCTCGACCATATCCGGGTGTTTCCGCTGTGGCCGCTCTTCCAGCCCAACCGCACGCTGATCAGGCCGCGCGCCGTCGAACAGCTGGTTCAGCTGGTGGACGCGGCGGCCGAGCGCGGTCTCGACGTCAACGTCGACGGGCTGCAGGGCCACCTCTCCAGCTTCGACTTCCAGCCGTCGTGGACCCAGACCTGGCACCGGCGCAACATGTTCACCGATCCCGACGTGGTGGACGCGGAGGCCGCGTACCTGCGCACGCTGGCCGCGGCCCTCGCGGACCGCCCCAACTTCATCGGCATGACGGTGGGCAACGAGGTCAACCAGTTCTCCAGCGGCCCGCACCCGGATCCCGACCGGATCACACCGCAGCAGGCCGAGTCCTGGCTGACGCGGATGCTCGCCGCGTGCGAGAGCGGCGCCCCCGGCAGGCTGCACGTGCACGCCGAGTACGACGCCGCCTGGTACCAGGACGAGCACCCGTTCACCCCGGCCCAGTGCTCGCGCCTCGGCGGGGCGACCACGATCCATTCGTGGGTGTTCAACGGAACCGCCCAGACCTACGGAACACGGTCGACGGCCACCTCCCAGCACGCCGCCTACCTGATCGAGCTCTCCAAGGGGTGGGCGGACGACCCGAGCCGGCCGGTGTGGCTGCAGGAGGTCGGCGCGCCGGCCCCGCACATCCCGGCCTCCTACGCGGCCGAGTTCGCCGAAGCGACGATCGCGTCCGCCCTCGACTGCCCCGACGTCTGGGGGGTCACCTGGTGGTGCTCGCACGACGTGGACCGGCGACTCGCGGACTTCCCCGAGCTCGAGTACAGCCTCGGCCTGCTGACCAACGGCCGCGAGGTCAAGCCGGTCGGCCAGGGCATCGCACGGCTCGTCGCAAGCGTGCGCGAGCGCGGTGTGTCTCCGGCTCCTCGCACCACCGCCCTGGTGGTGGACGTCGGGGACGCCGGGGATCCCGATGCCGCACCGAAGTCGTCGGTCTGTGGCCCCGGTGGTGCCGTGTTCGAAGCATTCATGCGGTTGAGCGAAAGCGGAGTCAGGCCCACGACCGTGCTCGCCGGACGTGCCGGTGACACCGGTCATTTGGCGGCGCGTGGCATCACGGAGGTCGTCACCCCTGACGAGGTGGCCTGAGGAGGCGGCCGGACGAGGGCCGCTCGTTCCGGTTCCTCCGCTCCTCCATACGCGCGGTGAGGGCCGCCCCGAATGACTGCACCTCCCCGAATGACTGCGCCGCCGCTGCCCCGAACCCGCCCGGGCTCGGGGCAGCGGCGGCGTCCCATCGGGGTGGATCGGTGGCGCGGGCTCTGCTACGACGACGTGAACCGGTCGACGTCGAACTTCTTTCACCTCTTTACCCACCGCAACCGCAGTACAGAGACGAGGTGGTGAGACCTCCGCCCCTGGACAACCTGGTCCGGAGACGGTCAGTGTCCAAGTGTCGGTTGGACCGCCAGGGAAGGATGTCTTGCGCGCTGCAGGTCGTCACAGCACCTCATGAAGTCCTGGACGACATCCTCGTCGTACGTGATGCCCGCGGAGTGGCTTGCGATCGTTGTGCGCTGCAGGCTCCAGCAAGCGCCGTCGGGTGCGGGAGGCTCCTCAGGCAGGACGTCGAGCACCGCACCGCACACCTGCCCGTCGGCCAGCGCCCGGGCCAGCGATTCCATGTGCATCGTGGCGCCCCTGCCGACGTTGATGAAGGTGGCCTCGTTCAGCTGTCGGAACACCGTGTCGTCGAAGAGTCCCGCGGTGGCCGCTGTGAGCGGAAGAGCGTGGATCACCCAACGCGCCTGAGGCAGGACCTCCTTCGCTCGGCTCGGCAAGACGGCCGTCGCGTTCGACCCGGAGCCCCACCAGATCCGCTCGCGCAGCCCCTCCGAGTGCGGTTCGGGAGCCTTCAGTCCGGCGTCGGCCAGCAGGGCGTCGAAGGCGGAGGGTGCGCCGGTCGTACACGGCCTTCGCCAGGGCCATGGACAGGCGGGACGTCCAGGGCGAGCAGACCGATGTAGGTCTTCTCGTCCGATCGAACCCAGGGCGGCGCGGGTGGCCATCACCACGAGAGCCCGAGTTCGGAGGGCAGCCGCTGCCACCGCCGGTTCGCGGGAATTCGGCTACGCCCCGGTCGAGGCCGCGGGCCGAGCGCTCGCCTAGTCCATCGACCTGGCGGTCGCGGCCGAGGAGCTCGGCGTGGACGGCGCGTACTTCCGCGTACACCACTTCGCGCAGCAGGCGGCCAGCCCGTTCCCGCTGCTGTCGGCCATCGGTGCCCGGACCTCGAAGATCGAGATCGGCACCGGCAACGTCTCCAGATGCGTGACGACTTCATCGGACGGGCCACCGAGCTACTGGACGATAAGGGAAGGCGTATCGGACTGGCCACGCTCTGGAACGACATGTACTGCATGTCACGGCGCAACTTCCAGGGGATCGTCACGGTGAACGGTTTGCTCGCCGACGAGTCGGTGTCCTTCGCGGGATACCTCGCCGGTCAGCCGAGCCGGGCCTCACGGGATCGGGCGAGCCTTGTCGCGAACCAGGACCAGGTCCGCCTCTGGATACGACGGCAGGAACAACAGCTCTGCGGCAATGGGCACTTCGGGGACTCGGTCCAGATGGAGTTGGCTCATACCCTCAACAACGCGTTCAACGAACTCGGAGACGACATCGCCTTCGCCCTCACGGCGGAGTGCGTCCTGCGCCCCGCCGACACTGCATCCCACCCCGCCCCCGACCGGGAGCACACCACCTGGGCCGCCTTCCTGCGCTCCCAGGCCGAGACCATCCTGGCCGCAGACTTCTTCGAGGCCAAGACCCTCACCGTGCTGGCGATGATCGAGCACGCCACCCGCCGCGTGAGGATCCTCGACGCCACGGCACATCCGACCGCGGCATGGGTCACCCAGGTCGCAAGGAATCTTGCCATGGACGTCCAGGACAGCGGGGCGAAGATCAAGTACCTGATCCGGGACCGCAACGTCCGCTACCCAGCGGACTTCGACGCTGTCCTGGCAGACGAAGGCATCGAGGTCGCGCGGACCGGGGTAAGGATGCCCCGCATGAACGCGATCATGGAGCGCTGGATCCGCTCGTGCAGGACCGAACTCCTCGACCGAACCTTTATCTGGAACCAGACCCACCTGCTGCACACCCTGCGCGAGTACGAGACGTTCTTCAACCAGCACCGCCGCCACCGCACCCTCGCAGGCGCCGCACCTCTGCGCCCACTGCACGAACCGATCACCGAACCCACCCAACTGACCCACCTGAACGTCCGCCGACGAGACCGACTCGGAGGGACGCTGCACGAATACCAACATGCCGCGTGACCAGCACGGACGTGATTCTCGGCACCTACAAAGTCGGGCCGGCCCCTGCCGGCCTATGCCAAACCGCGTCGTGTTCCGTGCGCGGCGCCACTCTCCTCAGCGGTTCCGCAGCGCGGCGGCCGAGTAGCCCGCGACGTTCTTGTAGGCGGCGATGATCCCTTCGAGTTCGACGGCCGAGATCACGTCCTCGATGCGTTCGAAGGGCTGGTCGCCAGTGCGCTCGTAAACCTCGCGCAACACAGCGTCCGGCGGGTTGGTGCGGTTCGCCTGGACGACGGCGGCCGTCGCGGGACGCCGCACGCTCTCGTACGCGGTGAACGCCTCGGCCACATCGCCGTGCTGAACGATCGCCTCGGCCAGACATCCCGCGTCCAGTATGGCCTGACCCGCGCCGTTGGACCCCCGCGGCACCATCGGGTGGGCGGCGTCGCCCAGCAGGGTGACTCTTCCACGGCCCCACCAGGGCAGGGGGTCCTGGTCGACCATGGGGTACTCGAGGATGGTGTCGGAGGCGCGGAACAGCTCGGGTACGTCCAGCCAGTCGAAGTGCCAGTCGGCGAACCGGTCGATGAAGTCCTCGACACGGCCGGGGCGGTTCCAGTCCCGCTCGGCGTGGTGGGGCGTCGCCACCTCGACCACCCAATTGACAAGCTGGCGGGCCTGGTTGTCGATGTGGTTGCGGATGGGGTAGACGACCAGCTTGCCGGTGGCCAGCCACCCCGCTCGGATCATCGCGGCACCGCCGAGTATCTCGGGCCACGGGGCCACGCCGCGCCACATGTTGTATCCGGAGTAGACGGGTCGGCCCTCGTCGGGGTGGAACTGCTTGCGGATGGTGGAGCGGACTCCGTCGCAGGCGACGGCCGCATCGGCGCGGGCGGTCGAGGTGGTGCCGTCGGGGTGGGTGAAGTGCAGGGTGACGCCGATGCCGTCGTCCTCGACCAGGGTGCAGCGGTGGCCGGTCAGCAGCGCGTCGGGACCGAGCCTGTCGCGTACCGCGTCGGCCAGCACCTGCTGGAGGTCACCCCGGTGGATGGAGAACTGGGGCCAGTCGTATCCGGCATCGCGTCCGACGGGTTCGGTGTAGATGTGCTGGCCGAACCGGTTGAAGAACATGGATTTCCGGGTCGTCACCGCCACTGCGGCCAGATCGCCGTCGAGGCCCAGCCGGGCCAGACGCCGGGTGGCGTGCGGCAGGATGTTGATGCCCACTCCCACGGCACCCAGTTCGGCGACCGCCTCGTACACCTGGCACGGTACGCCGACGGCGTGCAGTTCGAGTGCCAGGGTGAGGCCTGCGATGCCGCCGCCAATGATCGCCACGCGGGGTTGCGCGTTCATGAGACTCCATTCGTCACGGCCGGCGTGCCGGCGCCGGCCTGTTGTCACAGCCAGCGCGGAAGGGCCGGCAGAGGCAGGCCCCCGGTGTCGAGGCCGCCGTCGGGGGTGGGCAGAGGCCGGCCCGCGGCCCAGCGCAGCAGGTCGATGGCGCTGCCCCGGACGACTGGCGCCGCCGCCATCGCAGCGCCCGCGACGGTCCAGGCCCCGCCGGGAACGTCGGTGGCCAGGAGTTCCACGGCGGGGGCGCCGTCGCGGCGGCCGAGCGTCCCTGCGATGTCGTCGAGCAGGACCGTCACAAGGTCGCCGGGCAATGCCGCGAACGTCTCTCCGGCATCCAGATCGACCAGGTGTACCCACACTTCCCGGGTCCTGAGCCAGGGCACCTCGCGGGCGGGGATGTCCCTGCCCTGAGCGCTGCGCACGCGGGCGTCCCAGGAGGTGGGCGGAAGCGAGGCGGTGGCAGCGGCCAGACGCAGGTCGGCGGCGTGCAGGTCGGCACGCAGCGCTTCCGGCGTCTGCCCGACACCGGACTCTATGTCGGCCTCGCGCTGCCCGGGACGCGCGTACATCGGCGTCTCGGTCCCGGTGCGCGCCCAGTGCAGCAGGTTCACCAGGGCGTCCGCGTTGCGGGCGAGGTGCGCGACGAGGTGAGCACGGCTCCAGCCGGGCAGGGCACACGGAGCGGCGAGTTGGGCGTCGGACAGCGCTGCCACGGCTGCTTCGAACCGCTTCGTACCTTCCTCCTGCCAGCGCAGCAGCCTGGCGAGCCCGTCGTCGGCAGGCTCCATCAGTCGGCCTCAGCCTTCTCGGCGCGGCAGACGTTGCGGCACTCGCCGATCCCCTCGATGCGCGTGGTGAGGACGGCACCGTCCGCCAGGTAGCGCTTGGGGTTCCTGGCGTGGCCGACACCGCCTGGTGTGCCGGTGGCGATAATGTCGCCCGGCGCGAGCGGCACGATGCGCGAGAGGTAGCTGGCGATTTCCGCAGGGCCGAACACGAGGTCGGCGGTGGACGCGGACTGCACCTCCTCCCCGTCGACGCCGCAGCTCAACCGTGCGTCCAAGGCCGCGGCCCGCGCGTCCTGCACATCGCAGACGACGAGGTGGGGGCCGACCGGTGTGGTGGCGGCGAACGTCTTGCCCTGCAGCCACTGAAGCGTGCGGTACTGCCAGTCCCGCGCCGTCACGTCGTTGAGCACGGTGTAGCCGGCGATGGCGCGGGCCGCGGTGTCGGGGTCGGCGTGCCGCAGGGGACGGCCGATCACGATCGCCAGTTCGGCCTCCCAGTCCATCGCGTCCGACTCGGAGGGCAGGACGATGTCGTCGTACGCGCCGATCAGCGCGGGCGGGAACTTCGCGAACAGTGTGGGGAACTCGGGCTCCTCGCGCCCCATCTCGGCAATGTGGGAACGGTAGTTTATGCCCACGCAGACGATCTTCTCGGGACGGGGCACGACGGGTGCCACGTCGAAGTCGGCACCCGGCAGCTGCGGACCGTCCGCCGCGGCGCGTGACCGCCAATCAGGCAGGGCGAGCAGCGCACCGAGGTCGGGCAGTGCAAGATCGACGGCGTGATCATCCTCGACGCGTACGGCTCGAGTGCCCTGGGAGGTGCGGATGGTGGCCAGTTTCACGGCATTTCCTTCGCGGCGTCGTCTGCTCCGACGCGGGAACGGTAGAGGTTGAGCGCTTCGTACACCGGCGCGTCACTGAAGTTGAACAGGTCCAGGTCGGTTGCCGCCTCGATGGAGAACGGCTGCCAGGACGGCACGGCGATCAGATCGCCTCGCTGCACCTGCGTGGTCGTCTCACCGACGCGGACGGTGCCGGTTCCGGAGAACACCTGCCACACCGCGGAGCCGACGACCCGGGTGACGGGCATCGCGGCGCCCGCGCGCAGGCGGTGCATCTCGGTGCGCAGGGTGACGAGTGCGTCCTTGCCGCTGATGGGGTTGGTGAAGCGCACCGCGGCATGGCCGGGGCCTGCCACACCGGGGTGACCCTCGCTCTCCAGTTCCAGTTGCGCGGTCAACGCGGCATCGGTGTGCTGCCAACGGTACGCAGCCAAAGGAGAGTTGACGGACGACACGGCGACACTGGACAGCGGGCGCAGTCCCGGATACGCCCACAGGCGCTCGCCGCGCGAGGTCTTAGGTGTGGAGGAGTCGGCGAGCTCCGCGGGGCCGAACTCGAAGAATCCCGCGTCGAGCCCGGCGACCAGCGGGATGTCGAGACCGTCGAGCCAGGCCATGGGCGTGTCCGTCGGGTTGTGATGCTCGTGGAACGCCCATCCGGGGGTCAACAGCAGGTCGCCTCGCCGCATCGCCACCGGGTCGCCGTCCACCACGGTCCACACGCCCTCGCCCTCGACCACGAAACGGAAGGCGCCCTGGGAGTGCCGGTGGGAGGGGGCGACCTCGCGCGGACCCAGGTATTGGATGGCCGCCCACAGCGTCGGGGTCGCGTAGGGCTCCCCGGGCAGGCCGGGGTTGGCCAGGGCGATGGCCCGGCGCTCCCCGCCCCGGCCGACGGGCACAAGATCACCGGCCCGCTCGGCGATGGGGTACAGATCCCGCCAATGCCAGACGTGCGCTCGCGCGGCGGGCTGGGGGGTCATTGGCATCAGGTCTTCGCGCTGGGTCCACAAGGGCAGCAGGCCCGCGTCCGCGAAGTCCTCGTACAACTGCTTGAGAGCGGTTTCCTCAGTCGTCATGCGCCCGTCCCTAGGTGATCTGCTGCGACGCGTCCACGGTAGGCACACTTGTTCACTGTGAGGAATCCGGCGGCGCTATAATTCTTCAGTGCGAAACGAATCCTCGTATCCGGTCGAGTCGGCCGACAACGTCCTGCGCCTGCTGTTGCTCCTGTCGGAGCGTCAGCGGCTGCGCGTCAGCGACGCAGCGGAGCACCTCGGCGTGGCGAGGTCGACCGCGCACCGGCTCCTGCGTACGCTCAGCGCGCGCGATTTCGCGACGCAGGACGCGCACCGGGCCTACCGCCCGGGCCCCGCCTTCGAGCGCCTCGTCAGGACCGGGCCGGCCGCGCGGGACCTTCGGACGCTGTTGCACGCACACGTCGAGGCGCTGCACCGCGAGGTCGGCGAGACCTGCCACCTGATGGTCCTGGAGGGCAACGGCGCCCGGTTCATCGACTGCGCCGAGTCCGCCCACGTGCTGCGGGTCAGCTCCCGCGTCGGCATGCTGCTGCCCGCCCATGTGACGTCGGGCGGCAAGGCGTTGCTCGCCGAGCTGTCCGCCGAGGAGGTGGCGGACCTGTACCCGAGGAACCTTCCGGGCGCACCGGGGGCTCCGGCCGTCGACCGCGCGGCGGTGCGGCGGCAGCTCGCGGCGGTGCGGCGCCGGGGCTACGCCACCAACTTCGAGGAGAGCGAGCGTGGCATCGTGGCCGTCGGCGCCTGTGTCAGGGACGGATCAGGTCGGGCGGTGGCGGCTTTCGCGGTCGGGGCACCCAGCGCCCGCATTCCGCGCTCGCGGGTTCCCGAGTTGGCCAAGAAGGTCATGGCGGCCGCCGAGGCCGCGACGGTGGATCTGTGACCGGCGGCCGGCTCAGGGGCGCGGGCTGACCACCGAGCCGGCCGCAGGGCGCGTCCGGGTATGCCCTGAGGCGCGCTCTGATGCCGTTGTTGCGCACAGAAGAATTCGAGCACAGCCGAGTTCTTCACAGAGAATTCCACGCCTACCGTGAGGCAGCCCCCGGCGGAACGAGCCGACGGGCGCGGCTTTCAAGGAGGCCTCTGTGTCAAAGGCGACAATGGATGTACGTGAGGAGCTGGGCGGAGCGCCGCTGCGCCCGTTCCACTGGATGCTCGTGATGATGGTCGCCCTCGCGACCCTTTTCGACGGTTACGACACTCTTGTCCCGTCCTACGTGATCCACTTCGTGGTCAAGCCCTGGCATCTGTCGTCCAGCTCCGCCGGCTTCCTGGTGTCGTCGGGCCTGATCGGTTTCGCGGTGGGGTCGCTGCTGCACGGCATGGTGGCCGACCGGATCGGCCGGCGACCGACCCTGATCGCCGGCCTGATGATCGCCGGCGTATTCAGCGTGCTGACGGGGGTGTGGGGCACCTCCTTCGCATCGTTCATCACCCTGCGCGCTCTCACCGGCCTCGGTCTCGGTGTCCTGCTGCCGCTGGGGTCGGCGTACATCAACGAGTACCTTCCCGACCGGACGCGCAACAGACTCGCGGCACTCGGCGGCGGCGGATTCGCACTCGGCGGTGTGCTCGCGGCGGTCACCGGCGTGAACCTGACGGCCGGTGGGGACTGGCAGGTGCTGTTCTACCTGGGCGGTGGTGCCGCCGTGCTCGGCCTGATCTACTTCGTCGTCTTCCCCGAGTCGGTGGAATTCCTGGTCGCACACGAGCGGCCGGAGCAGGCCGCGCGCCTGCTCGCCCGGATCCGCCCCGACCGCGCGGCCGACTATGCGTCCGCGCGACTCGTCACCTCCCCCAGGCCCGCGGCCGTGGGCGGGCGTCTGGTGCTCGCGCCCGCCTACCGCACGCGCACCCTGGCGCTGTGGGCGTCCGCGTTCCTGCTGCTGTTCGGCGTGTACGGGCTGTCCTCGTGGACGCCCGAGCTCATGATCGACCGCGGTGAGAGCTTCGCGACCGGGTACGTCTTCGGCGCGGTGCTCCAGGGCATGTCCATAGTGGGTGCCCTGGCGGGCGGTTTCGTCGCGGACCGCTACCTCGGTGCGCGCCGCACCCTGATGACGTGGTGCGCGCTGGGTGCGCTGGCCACCCTGCTTGTCGCCTTCACCGGCACGACGGCGGGCGACGCCATCGGCGTGGGCGCGGCCGGCCTGTTCATCATCGGCGGGCAGTTCCTGCTCAACAACGTCTGCGCGGTGACCTATCCGGTGCAGGCACGCGGCACCGGCGCCGGCTACATGCTCGGCTTCGGCCGGGCCGGAGGTATCCTCGGCCCCTACATCGGCGGATGGCTGCTCGACGCGTTCGGCGGCACGCGGATGCTGTACGTCGCGGTCGCGGTGGCCGCGCTGCTCGCGGTGGCCACAACCTCGCTGCTGACCGGCACCCGCACGACCCAGCCGTCGGCCACCCAGGTCCCGGACACCGCGCCCAGCCTCTGACACCCGCGGCCATGGGCCCTGCGTCGCGCCTACACCTCGAGCAGGCAGTCGGCCGGGCACCCGCACCCGGTCTTCCGCTGCGGGCCGGGCCACCAAACCGGCGGCCACCGCGACAGTACGGACTGCCAGGCGCCGAGCTGTTCTTGGTGCTCCGGCGCACAGGCCGCATGGCGGCCAGGCTGAACGAGGAGCGGGCCACGCTGTGGGGCTCGGAAAGTCATCGCCGCAGGTCAAGCGGCGTACCGGTACTCGTTGATGGCGCTGCCGAGGATGCGGGTGCGCGGGAGTCTGTGGCTGTCGAGGTCGTGGACGGGGGCGGGCTGCCCGGAGGCGTGAGGGGGTCTTTGATCTCGGGCCCGGTGAGGTCGATGCGCGTTGTAGTGCCGTTCGAAGTCGGCGAGGACTTGCCGGGCGTGGGCCTCGTTCATGAGCAGGACGTGGTCGAGGGCCTCGCGGCGGACGGTGCCGATCACCCGCTCGCAGTATGCGTTCATCCGTGGCGCCCGTGGCGCGCTGAGCAGCACGTCCATGTCCTCGGCTTCGAAGACGGCGTCGAAGGACGGGTCGTACTTGGCGTCGCGGTCGCGCAGCACGAAGCGCAGGGACTCCAGGGCCAGTTGCCCGTTACTGAGACACGCTCCCTAGGGAGCGTATCCAGTTGTGATCAATCTGCAGGATTCGCTCCCGCAGCGGGGCAAGTTCCGGTAGATCGTCATGCATGACGCAGATGCAACTG
>NZ_JBVHHL010000074.1:0-33139 GCF_055561075.1 Streptomyces sp. NPDC022910 | reverse complement strand
CTTGCTCATGTTGCTCTTGCCACTCAACCTGGACTGCTTCCTCCGGGACCCAACCGTCCCAGTATCAGGCTGTCCAGCTCAGCGGGGGAACTTCAGTCTCGATGGTTTCACGAGTCTCCCAAGCCAGAGATTCGTTGTCCTCGGACATGATCTTGCGTCTACGTCTCAGCGGGATCCGCCCGTAGACCACGTACGGGCCGTTCTCAAGTACGACGACCCGGCGCCGCTCGTCGCCGCTCACCGGCGGAGCTCGGGTGCGACGTACTCGAAGGTCGGGCCGGCTGTTCTGCCGTCTCCGTCGGGTATCTCAGGTCGCCACCCCGAGCATCTTCGGGCTGCCGTTGCGGTGGCGCTTATGAGCAGTCAGTACCATCGCCGCCACCCTCCTCGACCTGATGGCGTCCCGTGTCGAAGCTCCCGGCTTGGCCGGCCACCGGGAAGCGGATCCGTGGCCGGCCCTGCCGATCCGATGTCCTCTGCCGTACGAAGCCGACCGCATCCTGCGCGGTCCAGGTGCTGACGGCGGTCAGTGGTGCATGAGCGGCATGATGGCCGATCCCAGGGTCATCGATCCGTCCCAGAGGTGGCGAAGGATCCGTGATGCTGGTGGAGATGTCCAAGGTTTCCGAAGCTCTGCGCAGTGTGGGCATGTCGCGGGTCAGCTACCGAAGAGCGCACACAAGGAGGAACAGTGCCAGCACTCCGGTGACCATGTCGCCGGGCTTCGATTCCCCCGCGGAGTGACCGAGATGCGCGGCTTGGTGCACCGCCGGGAGCCCCGGCAGGGCCTCGTGCGACGGGCCCGTCGGAGAGTACGTCATCCAGGCCATCGCCGCCGTGCCGGCCGCGTACGGCAGCCTCCGTGCGGTTGCGGTCAGTCTGGGCTCCTGGCAACGGCGGACAGCGGTCAGCGGGAACCAGAGTGTGGCGGCAGCAAAGAAGGCCGTCTGCGGCACCTCCGGCAGCATACGACGCCAATTCCACGGCATCATCGCCATGGCCAGGCCCATGCCGGTGTGCAGGCGATGGTCGACTCGCCTGGGCCATCCGGAACTCCGTGGCAGGACACCATGCCGCAGCGCGTGGATGGCCGCCGCCGCGAACAGCACTGCCAGCATGCAGTACACGAAATCAGTGGCCCTCACGCCTTGTCGCGCCTTCCCACAGAGCGGACGGGTTCGGTTCGGAACCGGCCAGTGCGAGCGGGCGGCAGGTCAGTCGGTGGGCCGCGGGGCGCGCAGATGGGCCCGCTGTGCCAGTTCCTCCTCGTCGACCAGCTCGAGCATGGGTTTGCCCGGCGCGCACATCATGGTCACGACGAACCGGGTCCGCGCATCCGCCAGCGCGTTGCCGTCCTGGTAATGGATCACGTCACCACCCGGCTCCCAGAACGTCCCGCCGGCCTCGACCACGCGCTCGAGCTCGCCCTCGAGTTCGAAACGCACCGCGCCCTCGATGACGTAACCGAACGCCGGCCCCGAGTGGCGGTGCGGCGGAGTTCCCGGGTCCCCGGGCTCCCACTCGACCTGAATCGTCGGACTTGACTCGCAGAGCCCGCTTCGGCCGGAGTGACGTCCCTCGTTGCCCTGGTGTGTCAGCCTTCCCGCTGTCCTTCGGTGCCGGCTCCGCCGGTCGTGCGTTCCTGCTCGACCTGGGCACGGAAAGCTGCCTCCTCCTTGCCCACCGTCACGGCTCCGTCGAGCACGGTGTCGATGTCGGGTTCGGGGATCACCACCGCGCCGGAGTCGTCGGCGAAGACGTACTGCCCCGGGTGCACGCCCACCCCCGCGACCACGATCGGCACGTTCGCCTGGTACGGCGTGATCACATCGCCGCCCCATCGCACGGCCTCCGCGGAACAGTAGGCCGCGAAGGGGTAGGACTGCAGCTGGGCGAAGTCTCGCAGCCGTGCGTCGGTGAGCACACCGGCCAGGCCGTGGCGCGCCAGCAGGGAAAGCTTGGTGCCGCCGCCGATGGAGACGTCGCGGTGGCCGTTGCTCGCCAGTACCAGCACCTTGCCCCGGGCATCGTCGGATTTGACGCCCACCGCCTGCTGGAACAGAGCGCCGAAGGTGTGGGTCTCGGGGTCCACCATCACCGAACAGGAGGGGAAGAAGGAGATCGTGACCGCCGGCCCGAACAGGACCCGGCCTGGTGTCGGAGTGACAAGGTCGTCAATGTGTGCGTGGTGCCGATGGATTCGTCTGAGGGCGTCGACGATGTCCGCGCATGCCAGCGACCGGGCCGCCCGAGCACGCCGCTCGGCCACCGCCTCTCGGTCTTCGCCTGGCGGGGCGGGGGTCACGGCAGCTCCAAGGTACGGATCGACATCAGGGTGAGCTGGAGCCGGCGTGGTCGGTCGACGAGCAGCACCTCGCACGCCGAGCACGCCGGACAGCGCACCACCATGCCGGGACAGCGCAGATAGACCCTGGTCTCGGCGACGCGGTGCCGATCCCCGCACTCGGCACACTCCAGGACGATCGTGGTTGCGTCCCGGCCCAGAGCCAGGGACATCGCCCCGGCGACGGCGTTGCCGTCCACATAGCCGTCCTCCGGGGGCACGGAGAGGAGGTCTTCCTCTGCGTTCACTGCGGGCCTCCTATCCGAACCTCTCGGTCCTCAACGAGTCGGCGTCCAAGCCGGCGTTGATCAGTCCGCGGGCGGCTTCCTCGACGAAGGCGGTCGGGCCGGACACGTAAGCCCGCAGCCGCGGCTCGCGAACACCACCCGGACGAAGCAGCGCGCTCAGCTGCTCGGCTCTCAGCCGGCCGTGCTCGAACCCCGCCGCGCGTTCGCGGGTCAGGTGGACGGTGCTCTCCGGCCCGTTGGGACTGCGCAGCTCGTCGGCGAAGATGACCCGGTCCGCGGTGCGCGCGGAGTACACCAGTCGCACCGGAGTGCCGTGAGCGCGGGCGGCCCGCCAGATGGCGCGCATCGGCGCGATGCCGGAGCCGCCGGCGACCAGGAGCAGCGGTACGTCGTCGCCGGGCTGCCACACGAAATAGCCCCCCACCGGTCCCATGACCTCCAGGGCATCACCGTCGGTGGCGACGTCGACCAGGTATGGAGACACTTCGCCGTCGTCCACGCGTTCCACGGTGATCTGCGGCGCCTCCCCGGGCGCGGAGGACAGCGAGAAGCTGCGGGTGGCCTGGTACCCGTCCTCGGCGGTGAGCCGGACGTCGATGTGCTGGCCGGCGACATGCCCCGGCCAGCCGGCGACTGCGAGCCGGATGCTGCGCGCCGAGGCGCTCTCACGCGCCGTACCGGCCACAGTGGCGGCTCGCCAGCCGTGAACGGGGCGCACGCGCGGTGGCATGGCTGAACGGTCAGTCACCGTAGTAGCGCTGTTCGAGGAACGGGTCACCGCGGTGGTGGTAGCCGGCGTTCTCCCAGAACCCTAGCTCGTCCTCGGGCATCACCCGGATCCCGCGCAACCACTTGGCAGATTTCCACAGATACAGGTGCGGCACCAGCAGCCGGACCGGCCCGCCGTGCTCGGCCGGGATCGGACCGCCCTCGTAGCCCACCGCGACCATCGCGTCGCGGTCCACCAGGTCCTCCACCGGGACGTTCGTGGTGTAGCCGCCGTACGAGGACACCAGCGCGTAGGGCTCGTCGGCCACCCCGGCGTCCTCCAGCACGGCCGCCACCGGAACGCCCTGCCAGGTCGTCCCCAGCTTGGACCAGTGCGTGACGCAGTGAATGTCGGTGGTCACGTCCACCACGCCCAGATCGCGCAGCGATGCCCACCCGTAGGTCCTCTCCGTGGTCCCGTCGGTGACCACCAGCTCCCACGCGCGGGTCGGTACGTGCTGGGTCGGGCCCGCCGTGAGGACCGGGAAGTCACTGGTGACGAACTGCCCCGGCGGGACCTCGCCTTCCGTGCGTCGAGGACGTCCCGTGAATCCGCGCGTGACCATGTGTCGCTCACCACCCATCGTATCGACAGCGTAACCAACCGTGAGCATTCTCGCCTCCGTCACGATCAGCAGCCCGGAAGCCGCCGACCGTGGCGTACACGGTGGAATCGGCCACCTTGACGGTCGCACCAACATCATCGTCGACACTGCCGGAGCCTGAACGCTCCGCGCCGCCACATCAGTGAGGCCCGCAGCCACCGCACCCTGGAGGTTCGTTCCAGACCCACGGATCTCCGTTGGATATCAGTGACCTTCTCGAGTCACTCGCACGACGCGACCGCTCAGGCGCCCGCCATCAATCCCTCGCGCATATGGAACGCCGCCATCCCGGGCGGACAAAGCGGCAGGTGTATCCGTTGGGATAGCGCTCCAAGTAATGTCGATGCTCGGGCTCGGCCTCCCAGAAGGGACCGACGGGTTCAATCTTTCCTCTGCTCTTCATCCACGTAATAGATCGCCGAGCGGTAGCTGAGACCGACGTCGTTACCCTGGCGGTTCTTCGTAGTTGGATCGTGGATCTGGAAGAAAAACTAATGCGGTGGCCGCGGTGTTCCGGGGTGACCAGCCGGTGCCGACCGCGGAACTGGACCGAGGCCGCAGTCCCGCCTCGCTGGCACGAGCCCCTGCTCGCCGAACTGCGCGGAGCAGACTTGTCGGAGCGGCGAGACGCGCCGGTTGGTTCTTCGACCGGCCATAACACCATCGGATGGGGCAATCTGGGTCAGAACCTTGCCCCGCCGACCGGCCGCCGGAGTCGCGATGTCGTACGACAACCTGGTCATCGTTCTCGCGGTAGCCGCCGGTGTCCCCTTCCTCCTCGCCCTGGTGCCCCGCGTCCCTCTCCCGGGCCCGGTCCTCGAGATCCTGGCTGGCGTCGTTCTTGGCCCGGCGGTGCTGAATGTGGTGCAGCCGGACGCCACCGTTCAGGCCTTGTCGATCATTGGACTGAGCTTCCTGTTGTTCCTTGCCGGGCTCGAGATCGACTTCAAGCAACTACGCGGGCCGCGTGCGAGGCTCGTCGGTATTGGTCTGGCCGGCACACTTGCGCTGGCCGCAGCCGTCGGCTGGATGCTGCACATCGCCGGGTTGTTCGAGAGCCCGCTGCTCCTCGGCACCGCGCTGGTGGCCACGTCTCTGGGACTTCTGGTCCCGATCCTCGAGGACGCCGGCGCGGTCGACCGGCCAGTTGGCCAGCTGACCATCGGTGGAGGCTCGGCAGGTGAGATCAGCGCTGTGGTGTTGCTGTCGCTGTTCTTCTCCGAGCATGCATCGGGCCCGGCTTCCAGGCTGCTTCTCCTGCTCGGCCTTGCTTGCCTGATGGTGCTCATCGTGGTGGCCTCAATACGCGCAGGACGCTCCATGTGGCTGTCCCAGACGGTAATGAACCTGGCGGACACGAGCGCTCAAGTCCGGGTCCGCTTGACCATGGTTCTGATCGTTGGTCTATCCGCGGTCGCCCTGCATCTCGGATTCGAGGCCGTTCTGGGTGCCTTCATCGCAGGGGCCGTGCTACGGCTGGTCGACCCCGACTCCGAACAGACGCACCCGCAGTTCCACGTCAAACTGGAGGGCCTCGGCTATGGCTTTCTCATCCCGGTCTTCTTCGTGACGAGCGGCATCCAGTTCGACCTTGGAGCCCTGTTCGCGGACGCCGGAACGGCGCTGCGGGTACCGATGTTCCTTGCCGCGCTCCTCCTCGTTCGTGGAGTGCCCGCATTGGTCTACCGCAGCGCCGGCCTCTCGCGCGCCGAGGTCATGGCCAGCGGACTCTTGCAGGCCACTTCGCTCCCGGTCATCGTGGCTGCGACGACGATCGGCTTGAAGTTGGAGGCGATCCGACCGGCTAACGCCGCCGCGCTGGTGGCGGCGGGCCTGCTGTCAGTGGTCGTGTTTCCTCTGACGGCCTTGCCATTGCTGAACCGTTCACGGGGATCCGCAAGATCGGGGCCCGAGAAGGAGGCGGAATGATTCGTCGCGACCGCCCACGCGCGGCGCGGGCACCCCGGTTCCGGAAGAACGTCGACCAGGCGCGGGACCGTGCTCCGGCTCACGGCCGCCCCAAAGACGCGGGCCAGGCAGGCACCGGCCCGGCCCGCCAGGGCAGAGCGCTACCCGCAGCCCGAGAGCGCTTCGTCTGCCGCAGGGACCAGATGCCCTCGACTGGGTTGAGGTCGGGGGCGTAGGGCGGCAGATGGTAGATGGTCAGCCAGTCCCGGGTCGCGGCGAACTCCCGTAGTTCTGCGGCCTTGTGGACGTTGAGATTGTCCCAGACGAGGACGATCGGGCCGCCGAGCTGGGTGTGGGCGGCGATGAGCAGGTCGCGGTAGTCGCGCCAGGAGAAACTCCGGCCGTTCTCCCAGTTCTTCACTGTCTACGGTGTGGTCTTCAGGGCCTGCGCCAACCGGGCCTGGGCGAGTTCGGGCGCGGCTGTTATAGGTCGAACTGGAGGTGCTCGATGTCGGTGAAGCGAACCTCCTCGAGCTGGCCGGCGCGGCGGCCGCTGTCCGCCGCAGGCGCTGCTCGGTGGCGGCCTGCTCCTGAGCCTCAAAGAGACGGGCGGCGTACTACAGCGGCAGGGCAACAAGTAGGTGCCTACTCAAGGCATTGTCGGCGGAATGGATCCTCGTAAGTGTCGAAGATGATGATGCCAGCGGAAGCTGTCAAGTCAAATGAGACAGTTTGAGGTTATGAGTTCTGTTTCTGAGGTTCTGTCTCGGGCCGGGGTTCGTTGATCCACACGGCGGAGGGCAGCGTGGGCGGCTGGGGGCGGCGGGCGAAGCGTTCGGGGTGTGCCGCGTATGCCTGGGTGAGGGTGATCGCTCGCTGCCGACGGACCAGGTCGGCGGTGCCGAAGTGGACGCTGGCCGGGGTGTGCAGGCCGATCGCCGAGTGCCGGTGTTCGTGGTTGTAGTAGGTGAGTAAGCCCTCGCACCAGTCGCGGGCGTGCTGCAGGGAGCCGAACCGGTCGGGGAAGTCGCCGCTGTACTTGATGGTCTTGAAGTGGGCTTCGCTGTAGGGGTTGTCGTCGGATACTTTCGGCCGGGAGTGTGAACGGGTGACGCCGAGATCCGTCAGCAGCTGGGCGACCGGCTTGGAGGTCATCGAGGTGCCCCGGTCGGCGTGGACGGTGTGCGGCACGACGCCGTTGGTTTCGATCGCGGCCCGGATCAACTCCTGGGCGATCAGGCTGTCTTCACGCGCGGCGACGGTCCAGCCGACCACGTAGCGGCTGTAGATGTCGATCAGGACGTACAGGTGGTACCAGTCGCCCTTGTCCGGTCCGCGCAGTTTGGTGATGTCCCACGACCACACTTGCGAGGGACCGTCGGCGACCAGTTCCGGCTTCACTTTCGCCGGGTGGGTGGCCTGGCGGCGGCGGTCGCCGTTCTGCCCGGCGGCCCGCAGGATCCGGTACATCGTCGAGGGCGAGCACCAGTAGTTCCCGGCGTCCAGTTCCCTGGCCCAGACCTGGGCGGGCGGCAGTTCGGCGTACTCCGGACGGTTCAGCAGTGCCAGGACCGAGTCCCGTTCGGCAGCGGACAAGGCCGAGGGCGGAGCCGGACGCGGCGCGCGCGCCATCGGCGGGCGGGGCTTGAGCTGCCGGTAGTGCGTCGCCCGGGAGCGGCCGGTCAGCCGGCACGCGGCCGCGGTGCCCAGCTGGGCTTGCAGGCCGGTGAACGCCTCGTCCACCACAGGGTCGACGGCGTCGCTCAGTCCGCGCTCTCGGCAAGCAATTCCAAGAGCGCGGAAGCTTTTCCCATGACCTGCAGTGCGGCATCCCGCTTGGCCAGGTCCTTCTCCAGCCGGGCGACCTTCTAACGCAGCCGCTCCAACTCCGCCTGCTCTGCTGCCTTTTTCGGCCTGGCGGCGCTGGTGCGCTGGTCGGTCAGGGTGGCCATCGCCCCGGCATCCCGGGCTGCCCGCCATTCGATGATGTGGGAGTGGTACAGCCGCTCACGGCGCAGGATCGCGCCTTTCTCACCGGTCGGGGCGGCGTCGTACTCGGCGACGATGCGCAGCTTGTACTCAGCGGAGAACCGGCGGCGGGTCGGCCTCGGTGCCGGGTCCTCGGACTCGGCTATCGGACCGTTCGTGCTGGTCATACGGGGGTGGACTCCTGTCTCGCCCAGGAAGGATAACCCGGCATACCCGGTGTCTCACCACAGACTGACAGGGAGGGGACGAGCTTCGCCAAGAACTCGTGAACCTCAACGAGCGAATAAGAGCCATCACCACCGCTCTGCGCCAGCTTCCCTCCAGTTGAACGGCCGCATGCAGCGCGGACCTCGGTCTCCTGGGGCCGGGCCGCCGCCGCGTGACATAGCCGGGCAGGCAAGCGCGCACCCACCAGAGCGCAAATGGCAGACCTGGCAGCTCAGTTATGGCGCACAGGCGCATCAGGGGCCTGATCGCGCCGCGGCCAGGAAGTACCAAGATCCCGGCGCATGGCCACCTGCGCTTCCTCAGCCGCCGCAAGATAGTCGCGAACATGACGGACAAAGTCCGGAGCTTCCGTGGTAGCCCCCGTGGCCACCAGGTCGCGGAGGTCACGAACCTTCCAAAAGGCCTGATTGGTAGGGTCCATCACCTCCCATGGAGCGATCAGCGCAAGCTCGTAGCGCAACGGATACAAGCTGCTGGACACGAACACCTCATGGGCCGCCGTCCGTGCTTCCCCCGCCGCACGTCCGTCGCGTGCTATCTCGTGCAGCCGTGTGTACACGTCCGACAGCCCTGCCATGAATGCCGCATAGGCTCGTCTACGCGTGTCTTGGTTCAGCGCCGCGCGGTCACGGCGCCAGCGAAGTCGATCAGCGAGAAGCGTGGAGCCGACGCCGACCACGGCGCCGATCAGCGTGTTCACCGGGGCCAACCAGTCCATGGACTGGACCTTATGGTGATGCCACTCGGATTTGAAAGTCACCTACCATAACGCTCAACTGGCCGACTACAGCGCGCAGTTACCACGAGGCTCTGTGAAAGCCATCGTGCTCGGCAATGATTCCTGCGGCCGGGAGGGGGGCGCGGTGAGCGGCGGGGTGGTTCGAAGAGGCTGGCTCGTACTTCGCCGGGTCGGTCGGCGGCGCTCCGCTCAGCATCGTCAAGCAGTACATCCAGCAGCAGAACCGGCCCCTCTGACTCCGGCTGAGGTCAACGTACGGATCCATGTTGGCGGCTGAGGTCACAGCGGGTCAAAGATTCGCTCCACCACCGGGCTGAAGCCCGGTGCACTGCGAATAGACCCGGTAGCGGTTGCGGTCCTCGGCCGCCCCCGGAGGGTGACCGCCACTGCTTCGGTGCGAGTGGGCGATCGCGGCCATTCCTGGCAGGCGGGCACCAACCACGGGCCGGGCCGTGAGCGACCGGCGGGTCAGCGCCGGGCGCCTTGTGGGGCAGGCCGTCAGGCGGTCCGGCTGTCGTACAAGACGGGGGTCCAGCGGCGTCCGCGGGATCTGGCCGAACCTCGTGCCGGGCATCCAGCCGAGATCTCGGGCCTGGTGGTCGTCGGTGGGCTCGGTGACCCGGATGTCGGCGTCCATGTAGATCACGGTCATCACGCGGCGCGCCACCGTGCCGTTACGCGCGGCGGCCAGTGATGGGAGATGCCTCGGGAATTCGGGGCCTGGCAGATGGTCTACGACCGTTTCGTACAGTGGCGCGACGCCGGTGTGTCCGCCGTGCTGATGGACGGGATGATCGCTGGGGCCGCCCGGCGGGGCCAGGCGGACCTGTCCCTCCTTGGTCAGCGAGAACTCCACGGTGACCCGCGCACACCACGACGCGGCCGGGATGGTGGTCGCTCCGGCAGGTCCTGGCGGCGTTGGAGGAGGTCGCGAAGGAGGGACAGGGTCGGCGGAACCCTCAAGGTGCGCGGGCCAGTCGGTCGTCCGCGCACCCGTCCCGTCGCGGCTGCCGCTGACGAGACGCCCGAGGATCACGTGGTGGGACTTCAGCTGCGCGGATCCATCATCTGGATGCCCAGCCTCAACCCGGGGGCAGCGGTATCGGCGCCCGACTGGTTGCCGGACGCCGATACCCGTCAGGTCAGGCCGGTGCCGTGACGGCGCGGCCGAGATGCCGGGCGAAGAACTGGACCGCGCTGTCGGCCTCGAACCTGGGCAGCTCCTTATGCATGCCCGCGTTGGCGTGCAACGTCTTTTCCTTCGAGGCGAAGGCGTCAAACAACGCGAGACCGGATTGGCGCGGGATGTGCTCGTCGTCCCACTGGAGCACAAACTGGACCGGAATGGTGATCTGCCTCGCCGTCTCGGCCAGGGCATCGGGCCAGTGGAGGCCGAAGACCGCGGCGGTGATCCTGGGTTCGACCGCCGTCAGCGGCACTCCGATCGCCGTGCCCATATTCAGGCCGAAGTAACCGACCGGCACTTCGGTGCCGATCTCCGGCAGTTCCTGGAGGGCGTCCAGGGTCGCCTGCCACTCCGGCACGGCACGCTCCGCCAGGTGGGCGGACGACGATCGGGCCGACCGGCTCGCCCGCCGCCATCGCCTGCCGTAGCGCGGCGATCTCCCGCTCGTCGACCGCCGTGCGCGGCCGGCCGCCGTGACCGGGCGCGTCGATGGTGGCGACGTGGAAACCGCAGCCGGTCACGAGGCGGTGTGCACGGCCCACCATTCCCGGCCACTTCTTGTGCGTTCCGCCACCGTGACCCATCAGCACCAGAGGCGCGCGCTCGGAGCCGGAAGCCGGCGACCAGAGCACACCGGTGACCTCACCCACAGTGAAGTCGCGTTCGACGACGCTGTTCGACGACGTCTCCGCAGTGAATTGCACAGAATGCAAGGTTGTTGCCTTTCGGGAGTGCCTTGTCGTTGAGGCGCTCCCGGCGACATCTACGTCAGTCGCCCGTCCGTGACGAAGAGGGGGAGCACCCACACAGATACAGCGTTCATGGGTCTCACCTCCTCGCGCGGCGTCACGGTATGCCGCACGCTACCAATCGAGCGTCGTCCCGCCCAAACCCTTTTCCTCCGACCAACTGCGGCTCCGTCCATGTTTCAGCCTGAGCGACAGTCTCCGATCCACACGCAGTGGTCGCGGTCGATGAACTGACTTGAATCAGTGGTACGAGCGATCACTTGTCGTCGTCCGGGTCCCGCGGATCGACTCCCTCGACGTCACCGTGACCTGCCACGGCCCTTGTGCCACTGAGGTCATGTGCGGGTGCCCGGCGCTGGCCCGGACGCGCCGCATGTCATGGCCGTTGTACGGGTTGGCAGAGGTCGTTGGCCGTGCGCAGCACCGGCGGTCCGGTCAGCTCCGCGGAGTCCAGGCGTGCCGCGGTTCGGACGAGGAAGGAGTGGGTCTCCCCGGCGAGGAGGGTGACGAGCATTTCGTCGGTCTCGGCGTCGGGGGCGAGCCGGTCGGCGAGCAGGGCCACGTCCCGGGTGAAGGAGGTGGCGCGCACGTCCACTCGGTAGCCGCCGTCCACGGCGGTGGCGCGCGCGGTCAATGCCCCTGGCTCATAGGCGAGTTCGAGGTCTGCCAGGAAGGGCTGGACGGCGCGGGCCTCATCGCTCGTCGCCACGAGGACCTCGCGCCTCGGGTCGTCCGCCTTCAGCAACGAGCCGGGAAGGTCGAGACGGGCTACGGACCGGGGTGCCACGTCCAGCTCGATGGCGGCCGCGTCCTTCATGTCGCCGTCGAAGGACTGCCGTTCGGCCCGCACCGTGCCGGTCCACACTCTGTCGGTATCGTTCACGGCGATCAGCACCGAACGCCCGTCACGCGGTTGGATCGTGAGCAGCCGTGGAGCGTATGCGTGGCGCAGGGCGTACCACAATGGTTTGGGCCGGCCGTCGCCGTCCACGGCCGCCCAGGAGGTGACCGGCCAGCAGTCGTTGAGCTGCCAGACGACGGCGCCTGCGGTACGCGGCCACCAAGAGCGGAAGTGCTCGATACCGAAGGCCACCGCTCGAGCCTGGTTGAGTTGAGTGGTCCAGTGCCAGTCGGCGAAGGTGGTGGGCCGGGGCAGGTGCGGGGCGAAGCCGCGATCGAGTTTGCCGTTCCCGTCCTCGGCCTTCTGGTGGAGGAGGAATGCCGGCGAGGTGGGGGTGAGCGGCTTGTCGTGGATCCAGCGCTCCAGGGTGGCCCAGGTGGGAGGCGCCTGGAAGCCGAACTCGGAGCAGAACCGCGGAATGTGCTCGCGGTAGGCGGTGTAGTCGGCCGCGTTCCACACCCGCCATTCGTGCCGGGTGCCGTGGTTCTCGTCGTTGGGATGCACCTGGCCGAGCGGGAGGCCGGGGCTGTACGGGCTGTTGGCGGCATAGAACCGAGTGGGGTCGAGCTCAGCGACGATCTGCGGCAGCAGCTCGGTGTAGTAGCCGTACCCCCAGGTACGGTCGTCCAGTTCCTCGCGCCAGCCCCAGTCGCAGTAGCCCCACATGTTCTCGTTGGCACCGTTCCACAGTGCCAGAGAGGGGTGGGAGGCGAGGCGGGCGACGTTCTCGCGCGCCTCGGCCTCGACCTCGGAGCGCAGCGGCTCATCCTCGGGGTACGCGGCGCAGGCGAAGGGGAAGTCCTGCCAGACGAGCATGCCGCGCTCGTCGCACACGTCGTAGAAGTCATCGGTCTCGTAGATACCGCCGCCCCACACCCGCAGCAGGTTGATGTGGGCGCCGAGGGCCTGGTCGACTCGCCGGGACAGGCGCTTGCGGGTGATCCGGGTGAGAAAGTGGTCGTCGGGGATCCAATTGGCACCCTTGACGAAGACGGGCTTGCCATTGACGACGACGGTGAAGGGCGTGCCGACCTCGTCCGGAGTGACGTCGACGGTCAGGGTGCGGAAGCCGATACGGCGGGTCGCGGCGCCGAGCTTCGCACCCGCGCCGTCGCGGAGTTCCACGACGAGGTCGTACAGCGGCTGATCCCCGTAGCCGCTGGGCCACCACAGCGCAACGTCCGGGATCTCGATCGTGACCACCGCTGAGGTTTCCCTCGCAAGGACCTCGACGTGGACCTCACGCCCGTTCGCCCGGACAGCCAGCACCAGTTGGCGGTCGTCGCCAGTCCCCGCATGTTCGATCTCGGCGTGCACCTCGACCCGCCCGGTGCCGTCGTTCGACACCGTCGCCAGTGGCCGCACTCGTGCGAGTCGCGCCGTGGCCCACCGTTCCAGCCGCACCGGCTTCCAGATGCCCGCGGTCTGCAGGTCCGGCCCCCAGTCCCAGCCGAAGCTGCAGGCCATCTTGCGGACCATGTTGAACGGATGCGGGTAGGTGCGGCTGCGGCGCCCCAGCTCGCGTTCGACCTCCTCCGCGTACTCCAGTGCCGAACGGAAGGAGACCACCAGCTCGTTGGCGCCGGACCGCAGCGCCTCGCGCGCATCGAACCGGTACGAGCGGTGCATGTTCGCCGTGGCGCCCAGCACGTGTCCGTTGAGTTCGATGGCGGCCACCGTGTCCAGGCCGTCGAAGGCCAGGTCGGCGCGCTCGTCCGGGGCCGGGGCCTCGGCGTCGAAGGTGAGCGCGTAGCGCCATGCGGTGCGGTGCGCCCAGACCAGCTCCTCCTCGGCCCGGTCGAGGTAGGGGTCGGGGATCAGCCCGGCGGCGAGCAGGTCGAGGTGGACGCTGCCCGGCACCTGCGCCGGCACGGTCCTGCCGGCAATGTGCGCGGGGATCGGCCCGGTGGTTGCCGACAGCCGCCAGCCGTCGTGCAGGGTCTGACGGAACATGCTCGATCACTCCCGTTGTTCGCGGTGGACGGTCGGGCACCTCAGCCCTCGACGAAGCCAAGGAACGGGGCCCTTCACGAAATGACACTGCAGGAATGGGTAGGCCGCACGACGATCAGAAGTGGCCCGGGCCCAGACGGCGCATGGGCGACCGGTCGCCGAGCCCGGGGCGTTGATGCTCCCGATCAGTCGAGCCGGTAGAGCTTGGGCTTCTTGTGCTCGCTTGGGCTTCTTGTGCTCGCTTGGGCTTCTTTTTCTCGCCCCTGGCGCTACACAGCCAAGCACTTCAGCCACCTCAGCTGCACGGACCGGTGTTCCGCCGCGCCGCCTTCGTGGCCGTTCCACGGGTAGATCTCGATGGACTTCTCCGGGTGGGCCCAGTGGTTGTACGAGGCGAAGACCGTCGAGGGCGGGCATGTCTGGTCCATCAGCGCCACCGAGTACAGCGCCGGGCACGCGGCCCGGGCCGCGAAGTGCTGGCCGTCGAAATAGGACAGCGTGCGGAAGACCTGCTCGTCCGCGCCCCGCTGCGTCTTCAGGAAGCGGACGATCTCCTGGTACGGCTCGTTGTTCGTGATCTCCAGCGCGCGGCGGAAGTGGGTCAGGAACGGCACGTCCACCAGCGCCGCGGCCACGTCGTCCCGCAGCCCGGCCACCGCGGTGGCGATGCCGGCGCCCTGGCTGCCGCCGCTGAGGTACATCGGGTCCGGGGCCACGGCGGGGTGGCTCCTCGCGGCGTCCACCGCCCGGACGGCGTCGGTGAAGACCCGGCGGTAGTAGTAGTGCTCCGGAGCGAGGATGCCGCGGGTCATGAAGCCCGGACTCTGGGGGTTCGCGCCACCGCAGGGGTCCGCGGTGGCGCCTGTGTGGTCGCCTTCCGACGCGCCCTGGCCGCGGGTGTCCACGACGAAGACCGCGCGGCCGGAGGCGGGCCAGAGCAGATGGTCGTGCGGGGTGCCGCGGCCGCGGTGGTAACCGACGTAGAGCATGACGCAGGGCACGGGACCGGCCGCATGCTTCGGCACGACCAACCAGCCCGATACACGGTGTCCACCCCACCCGGCGAACGAGGCGTCGTACACCTCGACTTCAGTCAGACCCGCGTCGTACGGGCGGAACTCTTCCGCCAGGTCGCAGCCGCCGGCCTCGTCCAGGGTGCTCTTCCAGAAGGCGTCGAAGTCCTCGGGCTCGACGCGCTCGGGGCGGTATGTACGCAGTTCAGCCAGGGGCATGTCGAACAGGGCCATGCGGAGGCTCCCAGGGGTATGTGCGGTGCACTGCGTCTGACACAGAGCCGGAAGGTGCGAAGCAGGACAAGGGCAGCAGGACTAGGGCTCTTCTGGTCGATTCCGCTTCTGAAGTAGGGATGCAAGCGTTCCCAATAGCGTGCATCGGCTTCCTCTCTGCCCCATGTCCCCTTCCAGTAAAGGCCTCAAATGTGCCCGAAGAACAGCCCCTTGACGCATTCTGCAAGCGCATGCAAGCGTTGCAGGAGGAGGAGGTGAGCGATGACCGTCAACGCACGTGCCGCCATCGTCGGCACCGGAAGTCGCGCACAGCTTTTCACCGAAGGGCTCGCCCACCGCGAGCGCTTCGAGGTCGCCGCCCTCTGCGACCCCAACCCGGTGCGTATGGCGCACCACAACCAGCTGCTGGCCGCCGCTGGGCGGCCGCCGGCCCGCACCTACGCCCCGGAGGGCTTCGCGGAGCTGCTACGCGCCGAACGTGTCGACACCCTCGTCGTCACCACCGTCGACGCGCTGCACGACGCGTACATCGTTCCGGCGCTGCGCGCGGGCTGCCGAGTTGTGACCGAGAAGCCCATGACCACTGATGCCCAGCGCTGCCGCGGCATTCTGGACGCCCTCACCGAGACCGGCGGCGACCTGTCGGTGGCCTTCAACTACCGTTTCAACCCGGTGCACGAGCTGGTCCACAGGGAGTTGCGTCGCGGCGCGGTCGGCGACATCCTCTCCGTGCACTTCGAGTGGCTGCTGGACGTGCGCCACGGAGCCGACTACTTCCGCCGCTGGCACCGGGAGAGGGAGAACAGCGGGGGCTTGATGGTGCACAAGGCAGGCCACCACTTCGACCTTGTCAACTGGTGGCTGGGTGCCCGCCCGGAACGGGTCTTCGGCCTGGGTCGACTCGGCTTCTACGGACGTGAGAACGGCGAGCGCACCGGCTACCGCCGCGACTACGACCGTGCCCAGGGCTCGTCCGCCGCAGCGGAAGACCCCTTCGCCCTGCACCTGGAGGACAACGAGGGCCTGCGTGCCCTGTACTTGGAGGCGGAGAAGGAAGACGGCTACCACCGCGACCGGAACGTCTTCGGCGACGGCATCACCATCGAGGACGACATGGCGGTCCTGGTGCGCTACGACACGGGGGCAACCATGTCCTACCACCTCACCGCCTACTCCCCCTGGGAAGGCTATCGCGTGATGTTCAACGGCACCGGCGGCCGGCTGGAACTGGAGGTCGAGGAGAGCGCATGGCAGCGGCCGAACACGAAGCTCACCTCTGCCAAGGGCGCCGTGCACGGCGACACCGCGCTGGAGAACGCCGGTGGTGCGCGCATCCTCGTACGGCCGCTGTGGCAGCCGCCGTACGAGGTGGACATCCCGGAGTTCGACCACGCAGGGCACGGCGGCGGGGACGCGCGGATGCTGCGGGCGCTGTTCGACGGCGAGACGGGCGAGGACGGCAGCGCGCCGACCGCCACGGCGGTGGACGGCGCGCTCGCGCTGGCCACGGGGCTTGCCGCCAACGCCGCCTTCGAGCAGGGTGAACCGGTGAACATCGACGACGTGGTACGCGTCAAATGAACGCCACCATGGCCGACGTGGCACGTGAAGCGGGGGTGTCCGCATCGACCGTCTCGCGTGTCTTCAGCCTGCCGGAAGCAGTACGAGCCGACACCCGGGAACGGGTGCTCGCGGTCGCCCGGCGTTTGGACTTCACGCCCAACCGAGCGGCTAGCTCGCTCGCCCGCGGCCGCACGCGGACCTTGGGCCTGCTGGTGCCGGACGTGGTCAACCCGTACTACGCGGAGATCATCAAGATTGTGCAGCACCGGGCGCGCGCCAAGGATCACGCGCTCTTCCTGGCCGACACCGGCGACGACCCCGCCGACGGCTTCGAGCTGGCGCAGGCCATGGCCCGGCAGACCGACGGACTGCTGCTCGCCGGCCCTCGGATGACCGACGACATGGTGCGTGAGCTGGCGCAGGCGGGCCCGGTGGCGCTGATCGGCGCCCGGCTGCCGGTGACCGACAGCGCGTACGCGGAGCTCACGACCGGCATGCGGCAGGCGGTCCGGCATCTGGCGGCGCTCGGCCACACCCGGATCGTGTACGTCAACGGCACCCGCACCGCCCGAACGGTCGGGCACCGGCAGCCGATGCAGGAGGCGTGCGACGAGTACGCGGTGGAACTCGTCGAGCAGCTGGGCCCGTTCGACCTCACCTTCGACAACGGTGTGGCCGCTGCGGATCTGGTGCCCACCAGCGGCGCGACTGCGATCATCGCGCACAATGAGATGGTGGCGCACGGCGTCGCCTGCGGTCTGGCCCGGCAAGGGCGGTCGGTGCCGGGGGACTTCAGCCTGGTGACGGTCGACGACACGTTCATGGCGCGCACCATCCATCCGGCGCTCACCGCGCTGCACATCCCCATCGACGTGATGGGCGCCCGGGGGGTGGACCTGCTGCTGCAGCGGATCGAAGACCCGGACAGTGAGCCCCGGCATGCCGCGCTTCCCACGAGCCTGGTCGTGCGCGACTCGACCGGGCGGCCGGGCGCCGCGGCCTCGTGAGCCGCCCGCGCAACTGACCCCGCGCGGAGCTCCGTCGTCGCTTTCCCGGTCCCCGGTAACTGCGACGCCCGCGGCCACCCCCGCCCGGCCCGGCTCCGCACTGGCACCGACCTCCGGAAGAAGACCAAGTCTCGAAAAGAGGGAGCTCACGGCATGACCACGCCTGCAATCGAGGAGACCCTGTTGCCGGCCCCCGAGGACATCGCCTTCTACCGCGAGCACGGCTGGTGGATCTCCCCGGTGATCCTGCCCACCGAGGTCCTGGACACCGCCGAGCGCGGCATGGCCCGCTACTACGCGGGCGACCTCGACACCCCCGACGACGGGTGGACCGCACCCCCGGCCGAGGGACTACGCAAGAACGACTACACCTCCCTGCATGTACGCGAGCTCGCGCAGCTCGTGGCCCAGCCGCTCATCGCCGCCACCGCCGCCAGGCTGGCGGGCACGGACAGCATCCGCCTCTGGCACGACCAGCTGCTGTACAAGCCGCTCGACAGCCCGGGCACGGCCGCCAACGTGGGCTGGCACACCGACCGCCAGTACTGGCAGCCGTGCACCAGCGAGGAGATGCTGACCGCCTGGGTCGGCTTCCACGACGTGGACGAGACCGGCGGCTCCGTCTCCTTCCTGGACGGCAGCCACCGCTGGGACGTCTCCGGCCTGGACTTCTTCTCCCAGGACCTGGGCCGCCTGGAGACGGAGATCATCCGCCAGGGCCACGCCCTCGACATTCGCCACACGCGCATGCGGCGCGGCCAGGTCAGCTTCCACCACTGCCGCACCGTGCACGGTTCGGGCCCCAACCTCGGGGCCGGACCCCGGCGTTCCCTGGCCATCCACCTCCAGCCCGGCGACAACCGCTACCGCTCGGGCACGGCCGGCCACGGCAACGACCACCTCGTACGCCCACGGGGCGGCATCCCCGACTACGCCGACCCCGACGTCTGTCCTCAACTGTGGCCATAGGCGGCACTGCGCCCGATCGAGCAGCGGAAGCCGGACCACCGGCACGAACCGACAACTGGCCTGCAGGCTTCCGAGAACAGGTGCATGGACCCCCACGCCCACCGTGGATTCCGTCCTCCCGTACGTCGCCGATTCCGAAAGGACGCCCCGGTCATGCCCGTTGACCCGTCCACGACCGCGACCACACCGGTCCGCACCCCAACCGCCCTTGACGACTACCTCTTCGACCTGCGCGGCTACCTGATTCTCGAACGGGCCCTGGAACCCGACCTGGTGGACGCGCTGTGCGCCGGCCTCGACGCCATCCCCTCGCTGGAGCCCTTCGGCTGGTGGGGAAACGTCCACCGGGCAGACGCACACCCGGAACAGCAGGGCGTGGAACTGCAGAACGTCGTGGAGGCCGGAGAACCGTTCGAGCGCCTCATCGACCACCCGTCGTGGCTTGCGTATGTACACCGCTACTGCGGCGAGCAGGGCACCTACGTGGACGGGCTGTTCATCGACGAGTGCTTCGCCTCGATCCGCCGCTCCGGCGGCTTCTTCCCCGTCCACTCCGGCGGTTACCGCAAGGCGATGCGCGGTCAGTACATGTACAGGGACGGAGTCTTCCGCTGCGGCCAGGTCAACATCCTGATGGCCCTGACCGACATCGGCCCCGGCGACGGCGGCACGCTCATCGTCCCCGGCAGCCACAAGTCGAACCTGCAGCACCCGCAGTACGAGACGTTCAAGGACTGGGACACCGGTATGGACGCCATGGAGGGCGTGGAGGAGGTGCGACTGAACAAGGGCGACGCGCTGCTCTTCTGCGACGGCCTGGCGCACGGGGCCTCCTCCCGCACGAACCCCGGAGAGCGCCGCGTGGTCATCTACCGCTACGGCCCGTCCTGGGGGGCCACCCGGCATGGCTACCAGTACTCCGACGAGCTGCTGGCCCGCCTCACCCCACAGCGGCGCACGATCCTTCAGCCGGTCGTGCCGCGCCGACCGTCACACTGACGCTTGCTCGCCCGGCTGATCGATTCGGTCGGGGACAGCGCTTCTTCGGGCAGCTGTACTTCGTCGAATCGGTCGATGGCGCGCAACGCCGGCTCGGCCGCCCGGCGGCCCATGTACACGATTTTTGGGCCGCCGGAAGCCGGCCAGGGCGAGCACCACGCCGCCGTGGGAGCACGCCTGGCGCGGCCGGACCAGCAGCCTGGCCGGACCGGCCGGGGTCGCACTGCGGCGGATCATCGGGATTCCGTGCAAGGCGGGGGTCTCCCAGCCGGGGCATACGAGCACTTCAACGGCACGCAGGGGTTGTACGCGGTCGTGATGGACCGCGGAGATGCATCTGCTGGACTGCGTCGAGTCACCGGCACAGGAAGGTTTCCGGGTCCTGGTCCGCAACTTCCCGGGTGTACGGCGGGGACCTCCGTACGGGCGCGCGGCCGCCGTTGCCGTGCGCCCGTACGAGCGGCCCGCTCCTAACCCCGGGCGATCTCAGCCCCCGTGAAGCGATAGTGCTGGGCCGGGTCGAAATCGGGCCACGGCTGATAGGTGTTCACGCCGGGGTCGCCGCGCAGGTGGAACGCGCTCGGGTACGGCTGCTCGTCCGCCGTGATACGGGTCGACGTCGGGATGTAGCGGATGGTCAGCCCGCACCTTCGGTGTGGCGAGGTGTTCGCGGTGCTGCCGTGCACGATGTTCGGGTGGTGCACCTCGACGTCGCCCGGAGCCAGCACCATGTCGACGGCCGCCGACTCGTCCACGTCGACCGCGATCTCCTCGCCGAGCACATTGTCCACTGCCGTGTTGGCGCGCATCGCCGCTATGCCGCCGCGGTGGCTGCCGGGGATCAGCCGTACGCAGCCGTTCTCGGGCGTCGAGTGGTCGATGGCCAGCCAGAGCGTGACCACTCGCATCGGCTCCAGCGGCCAGAATGCCGCGTCCTGGTGCCAGAGCACCGGCTGCCCCGAGTACGGCGGCTTGCTGATGTAGTGCGAGGCGAACAGCGCGATGTCGGGGCCGATGAAGGTCTCGGCGATGTCCAGCAGCCGGTCGTCCGAGACCAACCGCAGCCAGAACGGGTCGTCGCGCAGCAGCGTGTGGCCCAGCTGTTCGGGTCGCAGATCCGGGTGGCGGCGTTGCAGCCAGTCGACGTGGCCGGCTGCCTCCTGCACCAGTTCCCGGTCGATGACCTCGCGGAGGACGACGTAGCCGTCGCGGTCGAAGCGGTCGAGGACGTCACTCATCGGGCTCTCCCAGAATGCGCAGCGGGGCGGGTGCCCCGGCGTGGATGATGTGGCCGTCCACCGACGCCTCGCAGTGGCCGGCCGACAGCCTGAGGTCGATCTCGTGGCCGCGGTAGTGCAGCCCGTGCAGTTCCAGATCGCCGGGGAGCCAGGCAGGAGGCGTCAGGTCGAGCGCGCCGTCGACCTGTGGTCGTAGCCCGGCCATGCCGAGCAGGATCGCCTCCGTACCGGTCAGTCCGGCGATCACATTGGCGCGCCGGCCGCGGGGCGGGGCCGCGGGGCGGTCGCAGTAGTGGTCCTGCGGGTAGTAGGGGAAGTGGCCGCCCATCCACAGCACCCGGCGCAGTACGTCCCAGGCCCGCCGCGGCTCGCCCCGCTCCCACAGGGTCAGTGCCAGTTGCGGGGCCTCGCCGGTGTAGGCGCCTCCGCCGGACCAGTCCACGTCGCCCAGTTCGTAGTGCAGCCCGTCCTCGGCGGAGACGCTGCTCACCCCGTAGGGGCCGAGGAAGGCACCGTCGCGCAGGTGGCTCAGCAGCGCAGCGGCCATCGGGGGCGTGCAGGCGCCGGCGCGCAGCGCGTCGAAGGCCTGGATGGAGTAGGCGAGTTCGGTGTGCCCGTCGGGGTAGCGGCTGCGGAACCAGCCCGCCTCCGCGTCCCACAGCTCCTGCGCGACGGCCTTGAGGATGCGATGCGCCCGGGCCCGCAGGGGGGCCGTCGGCACCGGCGCGTCACTCGCCTCGGCCACATCCGCCAGCAGGTCCAGGCTCCAGGCCCGTTCGGCGTTGGGGCTGGCGACGACGTGTTCCCAGCCGGTGGAGCGCATCTCGAGCAGGTTGTGCTGGGCGCCGTAGTCGCGCAGCTCGCCGGCGACGGGGAAGCGGTCGGCGAGCTGCGCCTCCGTCTCGTGTAGCCGTGCCACCAGGTCGGGGGCGATGCCGTCGTGGCAGGCGGCGGCGTGCGCGAGCATCATCAGCGACCAGCCGCTGTAGGCGTACGCGACGCCGGTGCCGCTGCCGTCGGGGGCGATGGCGTAGTGGTCCGTCAGGTCGGCCTTGACCATCGCCTCCACGACGTCCGCGACGCCGCGGCCGAGCAGCAGGGCGAGGGTGTGCGGGGCGTAGCCGCCGGTGTCCCAGGCGTATGCGCACAGCGCCCCGCCGTCGATGCCTGAGGTGGCGGGGAAGGGGACGGTGGCGAAGGCCGGGTTGTCCCACAGGCACACCAGGCCGCTGGCGAGTGAGCGGCGGTAGTACGCGTCGAGTTCGGGGACGTCCGTGTCCAGTCGCGGCACCCGCTCCAGGGCGCGGGCGGTGCGCCGCCCGACCAGGGTGCGGGACTCGGCCGCCCACTCGCCGGGACAGCCGCCCGGGCTGCTGCCGTCGAGCAGCACCGCCAGCTCGAAGACGGCCTCGTCCGTGGGGCCGATCGTCGCCGCCGGCGGCCCGTGCACCAGCGACGCCCGGGCCTGTGCTGCCGCTTCGGGCTCCGGCGGCATCCAGCCCCACTCCCCCAGCGGCACCTCGCAGGCCGGTCCGGCCGTCAGCTCGGGCAGCAGGCGCAGCGTCAGCCCCCGCCCGGAGCGGTTGCGCACGGTGATGCGCAGCGCGTAGCCGGGGCGTCCGTGCAGCGGCGTCAGCTCCGAGCACACCAGCAGCGACACCAGCCGCCCCTCGTGCCGGCGATGGTAGGTGCCGCGTCTCTTGATGCCGTCCAGCCGCCAGGTTCCGCCCGCGGGCAGCAGCCCGGTGCCGTGCATGCCCGGGGCACCGGTGTCGCTGATGTGGATGCCGTCCGCTTCCAGCACGACGGCCAGCCTGGCCTGCGGGGCGGCGTAGGGCGGGGCGTAGCAGGCGCCCACACCGCACACCGTGCCCGGGGCGAGCGCCGCTGTGGACCAGCCGCTGGTGGTCCACAGGGTCTCGGCGACGCCCCGCCGCAGATCGAAGTCGAAGTCGCCGGTCTCGTACCCCGTCACAGACTGATCTCCCGTTTCTCCTGCGCGGACCGGTAGGCCGCGAGAATGATCTTGAGCACGTCCGTGCCCTCTTCGTGGGTGTGCACCGGGCGGGACCGGTCCCGTATCCGGCGGACGAAGTCGGCGCAGATGGCCGGAATGGAGTCGATCGCCGGAAATTCGATCGTGGTGGCGGCCCCGCCGCGTGGCTTGTGCCACAGCGTCACCCCGTCGCTCCACAGGCTGCCGAGCTCGCCGTTCACCGAGAACTTCTCGGTGAACGGCGCCGCTTCGTATGCCCAGCTGGTCACCACCTCGCCCACCGCGCCGTCGGCGAAGCGGACCAGCACCCGGGCGGAGTCCTCGCCCTCCATGAATGCCAGCCGGTGGGTGCTGAGCATCGCCGTCACCGCCGCCGGGTGGGCGGACGCCAGGTACAGCAGCAGGTATGTGGGGTGGTAGCCGGTGTCGATGAGTTCGCCGCCACCGCTGGTGACCGCATGTGCGCGCCAGCCCATCGTCGACGGGTGGAAGTCGTTGAAGAAGCTGTCGGTGGTGCGCAGTTCGTAGACGCGGCCCAGCGCGCCGGAGTCGATGAGTTCGCGGGCGTGGGCGACCGCGGGCAGGGTGAGCTGGTTGTGCGCGCACATCAGGGTGACCCCGGCGGCGCCTACCGCGTCGGCGATCCGGTCCGCCTCGGGGAGCGTCAGGCACAACGGCTTCTCGCACAGGATGTGCTTGCCGGCCTCGGCGGCGGCGATGACGGCGTCGGCGTGCAGATGATGGGGCAGGCAGATGTCGACGGCGTCGACGGGGGCCTCGTCCAGCATGCGCTCGTAGGAGCCGAACACCTGGGCGTCACCGGCCTGCCGGGCGCGGTCGGCGGCGCTGTCGGGGTTCACGTCGGCGACGGCGGTGACGGCGGCCTGGTCCGGGACGGCGAGATAGCCGCGCAGATGGGAGCGGGAGATGTTCCCGCAGCCGACGATGCCGATGGAAACGGTCATACGCGGCTTCCTTCCTCGCGGCTGCTGCGGGTGGCTGCGGCCATCAGGCGGGTCAGGTCGAGGCCGAGGGCGAGGTTCTCCTCGTCACGGGTGCCGTCGGTGACATGGCGTACGAACAGGTCGAAGGGCGTGCCGGTGCGCGGCGGCAGGGGCAGTTCGCGCCAGTCGTCGCCGGTGTTGAGCAGGAGCCGGGGTTCGGGCGTGCCGTACACCAGGGATCCTTCGGCGCCGTGCAGTTCGATGGAGAACGGGGAGGCCGGTGCGGTGAAGGATGCCTCCACCACGCCGAGGGTGCCGTCCGCACAGCGCAGGACGGCGACAGCGTTGTCTTCGACTGCGCGCTGCGTCACATGGCCGAAGGACGCGGTCACGGTCTCGGGCATACGACCGAGGAACAGCCTGGCCAGGTACATGGGGTGGCAGCCGAGGTCGATGAGGGCACCGCCGGCGGTGGCGGCCGGGTCGTAGAAGTGCTCGGGGAGCCAGCCCTCACCGACCGAGCCGCCGTGGGCGAGGCGGACCCGGACGAGGGTGAGGCGGCCGAGGTCGCCGTCGGCCAGCACCTTGCGGATGGCCGTCGTGCTGCCCTCGTACAGCCGTGGGAGCGCGAGCATCAGCGCGACGCCGGACTTCTCTGCGGCGGCGGTGATCTCCGCGCACTCGGCCGGAGTCGGGGCGAGGACCTTCTCGGTGAAGATGTGCTTGCCGGCCGCCGCGGCGGCCGTGATGACCTCGCGGTGGGCGGTGGTCGGGCAGGTGACGACCACGGCGTCGACGTCGTCGCGGGCGAGCAGTCCGCCGAGGTCGGGGTGGAAGCGGGCGCCGAGTTCGTCGGCCCGGGCACGCCCGCGGGCGACGTCCTCGTCCCAGACGGCAGTGATCTCGGTGTCGGGGTGTTCGGACGCCTGGCGGGCGTAGTCGGGGGCGTGCACGTGCCAGAAGCTGAGGATGGCGAGGCGCAGGGGCACGAATGGTCCTTTCTAACCTTTGACGGCGCCGGCCAGGCCGTTGACGAAGTAGCGCTGCAGCAGCAGGAAGATCACCACGATCGGGACGAGAGAGATCACGGAGCCCGCGCACAGGAACGTCCAGTCCGTGGAGTTCTGTCCCAGGAACGAGTACATCCCCACCGGCAGCGTGTGCAGCTCCGGTTTGGAGAGGGTGAAGACGAGCGGGATGAAGAAGCTGTTCCAGGCGCTGATGCAGGTGAACAGGCCCACGGTGGCGAGCATCGGACCGGACAGCGGCAGCATCACACGCCAGAACGTCTGGTGGAAGCTCGCGCCGTCGACCTTGGCCGCGTCCTCGATCTCCCGGTCCATGGTGGAGAAGTAGCCCATGAACAGGAAGGTGGCGAAGACCAGGCTGCTGGAGGACTGCACGATGATGACGGCCCACAGGGTGTCGAGCAGGTGCAGCCCTCGCACGATGTCGAAGATCGGGATGATGGTGTAGCCGTGTGGCAGGAACAGCGTCACCGAGATCAGCCCGATGCAGGCCTTGCGGCCGGGGAAGTCCGTGCGGGCGAGAACGTAGCCGGCCATGGAGGTGGCGAGGAGGGTCAGGATGACCGAGCCGCCGGCGACCACCACCGTGTTGACGAAGTACTTGCCGAAGGACGCCTCCTTCCAGGCGCTGGTGTAGTTGGAGGCGTGCACCTCGCCAGGGAGCGGGTTGAGGCCCCGGGAGAAGAAGCCGTCGGCGCTCTTGAAGGAGCTGCCCAGCGTCCACAGGAAGGGGAACAGCCAGACGAGGCCGCCGCCCAGGAGCAGCAGATGGGTCAGGGACCGGCCCGCGGTGCGGCGGAGAGCCCCGCGACGGCGCGCGGGTGTGCCGCCGCGGCGGGCGGTGGAGACCAGGACTGCCATGTCGCTGCCCCCTTTCAGGCGCGCCCGGCGGCGCGGCGCTTGGCGATGGACCGGAAGATGAGCACCTGCAGCACGGAGAAGACGATGAGCAGCAGGCCATAGAAGAAGGACGCGGCGGAGGCCAGGCCGACGTCGGGCTCGGTGGCCTGGGCCTGGTTGCCGCCGAAGGCCAGGTGGTAGATGTAGGTGTTGACCACCTCGGTGCCGAAGTACGGGCCGCCGCCCGTGAGCACCTGCACCAGGTCGAAGACCTGGAACGAGCCGATGAAGGCCAGGATGACGATCATCAGGCCGACCGGGCGCAGCAGCGGCGCAGTGATGTGCACAAACGTGCGGATGCGGCCCGCACCGTCGATCTTCGCCGCCTCGTAGATCTCGTCGGGGATGGTCTGCAGCCCGGCGAGGAAGTAGACGAGGTTGTAGCCGAGGGTCTGCCAGATGCCGACGAGGATGATGATCCCCAGCGCGATCTTCGGGTTGCCGAGCCAGTCGACGGGCTGGTCGACGAGGTGGGTGTCGAGCAGCCAACCGTTCAGGGTGTCACCGAAGTTGGAGAGCATCAGCTGGACGACGACGCCGACGACGGCGGGCGAGGTGACCACGGGCAGGAAGAACAGCGTGCGGTAGAAGGCGGAGAACCGCAGTTTCTTGTTGTTGAGTACGACCGCCAGCGCGAGAGCGATGACGAGCTGGACGGGCACCACGAGGATGGCGTACACGAAGGTGTGGCCGACGGCCCGCCAGAAGATCGAGTCGTGCGCGATCTGACGGAAGTTGTCCAGCCCGACGAAGTTCCCGGGCGAGCCGATGCCGTTCCAGCGGTAGAAGGTGTATGCGAGCGAGCCGAAGATCGGGTAGACGACGAAGGTCAGCAGCAGCGCCAGCAGCGGGGCGAGGTAGAGGTAGCTCCACTTCCCCCCCTTCAGACGGTGCCACAGGCCGGTCTTCGGCGGTACTGCCGCGGGGGCCGCCCCGCGCCCGCCGGTGGGCGGGCTCGGAGCGGCGGTGTCGAGGAGTTGCACACGGGCCTCCGGATCACGCCGGCTTGTTCTGGTACGGCTTGGTGGGGTCCCAGTCCTTGAACACCCAGTCGTCCAGGCTGACCTTGGCCCCCTTGGCCTGGGCCTCCTTCACACCGTCGGCGAGGGCCTTGTTGCGGCGGTCCTCCAGGCCGGTGAGGGCTGCGCTCATGTCTCCCAGCTGGCCTGTGTAGAGACCGGTGATCACGTCGGGCAGGTCCGGCTTGACGGCCGGGACGACGACCTTGGACGCCTCGGGGTTGCGTATCGAGGGCACGGGCCACGGCAGTGCGTACTTGCGCGTGTCGACGAAGGCCTGGAAGGCCTTGGAAGTGATCTTGGCGTTCTTGTTCGCCTCCGGGAACACCGACAGGCCCTGTCCCGCTTCCACCCAGCGCTGTCCGGCCGCCGGGCTGTGCAGCCAGTCGAACCACTCCCAGGCCTCGTCGGAGATCTCCGAGTGCTTCGAGATCGCCCACACCCGGCCACCTGGCGGGTAGTAGAAGAACGCCTTCGGGGTCTCGGTCGGCGAGGGCAGCGTGGTCAGGCTGTAGTCGGTGAAGTGGTGCTCGGTCCAGGTCGACTGGTTCCAGACGCCGCCGACGATCATGCCGAACCTGCCGCGCTCGAAGAACGCTCGGGCCTGCTCGTCGCCGATGGACATCGACGCCGGGTAGATGTATCCCTGTTTCTTCCATTGCAGAAGCAGTTCGAGGAAGTCGGTGTAGTTGCGGTCGGAGCCGAAGGTCCACTTGCCGACGCGGTAGTCCAGGCCGTCCACGCCGTAGCCGGCGGGCGAGCCGGCGCCGCGCACGAACAGCTCCACCCACCACGGCAGCGAGGCGTTCTGTGCGTTGCCGAATCCGAGGCCGTGGGCCTTGCCGCCGCTCTTCTTGGTGATCGCCGCCGCCGCGGCGGTGACGTCGTCCCAGGTCTTCGGAATCTTGACGGAGCCGTCCGGGTTGGTGATCCCCGCCTGCTTGAACAGGCCGTTGTGGATGTACAGCTGCAGCCAGGGGGCGGCGCCGCCGAAGGGGGCGCTGTAGACCTTGTCCTCGACCATGTTCACGCCGTTGAAGAAGTTTCCTTCGGGGAACCGGCCGCGCCACTGCGCGGTGGCGTGACTGTCCAGGGCACGCAGCCAGCCCAGACCGACCTGCTCGTCGAACTTGGGGCTCGGCGGGATCATCAGCATGTCCGGGGTCTTGCCGCCGCGGAAGGCGAGGTTGACCAGGTCCGGGTACTTGTCGCTGACCTGGACCGTACGCTTGATCTTGATCTTCGGGTGCTGCTTCTCGAAGAGCTCGATCTCGCGCTTCAGCCACGGCTCCTGGCTGACGTACCAGTCCCAGTGGTTGATCGTCTTGGTGCCCGGTGGCGCAGAGTCGGAGGACGAGGTGGAGCAGCCGGACAGTGCGGTGGTGAGTGCGGTGCCGCCGACGGCGGCGGAGGCGGCGAGGAAGCCGCGTCTGCTGAGTGGAGACATGGGCCTTACGCTCCGTTCTTGAGCGATGCGTCGTCGACGAGGAGATCTCCGGTGCCGGCGGCGGTGCTGACCCACCACTCGGCCTTGTCGAGGGTCTTGCCGTGGAAGTCCAGCGGCACGGCGGTGGGGGTCTTCAACTGGCTCCAGCCGCTCGTCGACACGACACCGGAGGCGAGCGGGACGGATTCGGAGGTGCCGTCGGTGTACGACAGCTTGAGTTTGATCTGTGCGGTGGTGCTGGTGCCCGAGGCGAGGCGCACCCAGGAGCTGGAGGTGTAGCTCTGGCCGGAGGCGACCTGCACGCCCTCGGCGGGTCCCTGCCACTCGGCGGTGCGGCCGGTGGAGCGGACCGCGACGGAGCCGGAGTGGACGGTCCCGGTGTCGGGCTTCACCGTGCTCGGGCTGAAGCCGTACCAGTTGGCGGTGCCCAGCTCGGCGTCGGCGTTGGCGAGCAGCTCCTTGTCGTCGGAGGCTTTGCCGTCCGCGACCACGGTGATCGTCTCGCCGCTGTTGGACGGCATGTGGACGTGCACCTTCTCCGTGGCGCCGTTGGCCGTCACCGTGCCGAGATAGTCGCCGAGGAAGCCACGGGTGCTGTAGTCGCCCGAGGTGTTGGTGGTGCCCGAGGCGTTGGTCCACCACGTCTTGGTCACCAGGTCGTGCCAGATCTGGCCGTTGGGCTTGAGGGACCAGTCGGCGTTGTAGAGGGCGGCCAGCGGGTTCCAGATGTTCTTCTCCCAGATGCCGAAGGTGCTGATCGCGGTGACATCCGGGTGGCTGAACAGGATGGTCATGAAGTCACGCGTGTAGTCCGCCTGCAGCTGCTGGTCGGCGGTGGTGATGTCGAACTCGGTTGCCTCCAGCGGCAGTCCGAGGGTGGCGTACCGGTCCAGCAGCTTGTAGACCTCCTCGGGCGGAGTGGGCTGCAGGGCGGTGAAGTGGCTCTCGAGGCCGAGGCCCTCGATCGGATAGCCGCCTTCCCCGTAGGCACCTTCCTTGATCCGCTTGGCCAGGTTGTAGATGTAGTCCTGGTGGCGCTTGGACCAGCCGTTGTTCTCGATCAGGCCGTAGTCGTTGAGGACCAAGCGGGCCTTGGGGTCGGCCTGCTCGGCCAGCACGAACCAGCGGTTGATCTCGTCGGGGCCGAAGATGTCCTGCAGATTGTGCTCGGAGTAGGGCTCGTTGACGACGTCCCAGTTGTCGATGTTGCCGGTGAGTGCTCCCGCTTCGTCCGCGATGTGGCCGTCGATACGGGCGCGTAGCGCGGTCTTGTCGTTCTGCAGGTTCTGCAGGTCGGCGGGGAGGTAACCCCAGGAGGGCCAGACGAGGTTGTGGCCGCGCATGGCGAGGCCCTGCTCGCGCACCCACTTCAGCGTCGGCTTGGTGACGCTCTCGCGCTCGGTGGCGTTCTCCCAGTGCGTCCACTTGAGGTTGTTGCCGAAGGACACCTGGTTGAAGTCGCCGTTGGTGACCGCCTGGCGGTACTTCTGACCGTCGGTGGTGTTCTGCATCATCGTCGCGGCGTCCACTGCGGTGCCGAACTTGAAGGCGTGCTTCTGCATGTCCGCCTTGACCGAGGCGCCGGGCACCGGATTGCCGCTGGAGTCGACGACGTGGACGGTGAGGTCGCCCTTGCGGTACTGGTCGATGCGCTGGTTCGCGGCGGTGCGCCAGGCGGCGTTCGTCTCCCGGCCCTGATAGGTGACCTTGGGGAATCCGGCCGGGTCGCCCTGGCCCCAGTCGGCAACGGACACCCCGGCGATCTGCAGGGTCTGTGCGCCGTAGCCGAGCCACAGGTTGAGGTGCGCCTCGCCGGCCGCGTAGTCCTCCGCGATCCGGAAGGGGAAGGTGAACTTCTGCCAGGTGGGGGTCACACGCAGCGCCGCGGTCGCGGACTTCTTGTACGACCCTCCGTCACGCTCGAACGCGAAGGTGGCGTAGCCCGCGTCGGATCCGGCGGGCGGGGTGACAGAGCGGGCCCAGAAGGTCGCCACGGCGGCGTCATTCGTCTTGACGGCGGCGGCGGTCTTCGCACCCAGCGTGATCTCGTACTCGCCGTCCAGACCCGCGCTCTTCGGGGCCGACGTGGTGGTGATCTGCAGCGCCTTGGTGAAGTCGGACGAGCCGGAGACGGGGACGACCTGGTACTGCGGGGCCGGATCGCCCTTGGACTCGGTGAAACCGGCCAGCGGGTCCGAGCCCATGATCTCGACCGGGTCGGCGGAGGCACGAGCGGCGACCGGGACCGCCTGCAGACAGAAGACAGCGAGGAACAGTGCGGCGAGAAAGGAGAGCGGCTTTCTTACACGAGCTGTCCGAGGGACGTTTCTGGAACTCCTTGAATGCCTCATTGATTCGCCCTTCCGGGTATAGGTGGGCACGGTGCTCTGTTGCTCCGTGCTGCGGCTCCACCGGGGGGTGAGGCGGTACGAGGGATTGCATCTTCGGTGGGTCGGTGAGCGTCAACGATCTGCCGGGGCGGGGGCAGTGCTGTCCCGGACTATCAATTCGGTGGGAAGGACGATGCGTTGGGAATTCTCGTCGGATTCGGCCCCGTCGAGGGCGGTGAGGAGGATGTCCGCGGCCCTGCGACCCATGTCGGCGAACGGCTGCCGGACCGTGGTGAGCGCCGGGCGCACATGGGCGGCGGCGTCGATGTCGTTGAACCCGACCACCGACACGTCCTCCGGCACCCGCACACCGGCCTCCGCGAGCTCGTCCAGCACCGCGAAGGCCGCCGAGTCGTGGTACACGAACAGCGCCGTCGGGCGGCGGTCCGCAGGCAGCTGCAGCAGCTCCCGGGTGCGGCTGCGGATCAGCGCCTCCTCAAAGCCCGTGTCGGCCTCGAGTCCCTGGTCGGGCTCCACACCGGCCTCGCGCAGGGCGTCCCGCAGCCCGCGCCGCCGCTCCTGGACGTACGGATGGTCCAGCGGCCCGAGAACACTGGCGATCCGGCGGTGGCCGAGGTCGAGCAGATGGCGGCCGGCCAGCCACCCGCCGGTGTAGTTGTCGGCGCCGACGGCGGGAAGGTCGCTCACCGCGCCGAGGGTGTCGACCAGGACCGTGGGCAGGCCGCCACGGTGCAGGTCGACCAGACGGTCCAGCGGCTGCTGGTCGTGGGCCACCACGATGAGCCCGGCGCACAGGCCGGAGCTCACGACCCGGTCGATGGCACCGCCGTAGTCCCGCTCGTTGGTGCTGGTGAACAGGAGGATCTCGTACTTGGTGCTCTCGACCACCTTGGCCACGCCGTAGTTGATGTCCGCCATGAAGCGCCAGGTCAGGCCGGGCACGATCATGCCGATCAGACCGGTGTTGCCTTTGGCGAGCGCGGTGGCGGCAAAACTCGGTACGTAATTGTGCCGACGCATCACGGCGAGCACCCGCCGGCGTGTCTCCGGATCCACCTTGGGACTGTCGTTGAGCACCAGGGAAACCGTTGACTTCGACAGGCCGGAAAGCCGGGCGATATCGCGAATGGTGAGTTTGGCCATGCCGCTCCTCTTTCTGTTGGACTGGTCCAACGAGGTGCCGTCAGGTAGCTGTTGGACCAGTCCAACGCTGGTTGTGGAACGTATCGTTGGACTGGTCCACCGTCAATGCACGGGACAAAAGAAGTCGAGCTGAGGGGCAATCAGCGCCCGTCCACGGGGCTTCGCCAACCGGGCCGGTCGGTGCGTCCTGCAGTGCCGGAGTACTGTCGCCGCACCCCACAGCGGCTGAGCCCTTCTTGGCGAAGCCGGTGTCGTCGACGATCAGGACGCCGCCGTCCTCGCCGCGCTCTTCGGAAACGCATGTCTGCGGGTCGTCGCGAACGTCGTCGGCTTCCCCGGTTGCTCCGTTCGGCGGTCGCCGACAGCAGTCGGGGTGCGAAGCTGCGGCGGCCGGTGACCGGTCTTCGGTGACAACCCTCAACCTCTGATGACACGGGAAAGCCAAGTCGGATCGCCGCCCGATCCCACCAGTACAACCGCTTGTACGTGACCCACGCCCCGCGCTCCGGCGCGTAGAACGACGTCAGCACCGGCACCGCTGGGCCGTCCGGCCCGTGGAACAGACAACGCCACATGCCCGGATGCCAGCGGCCCCCACGCGCACCTGGGCTCATTGCCGTCCGGATCCCAGGCGACCACACCATGCGAGCGGCCGACCCCGGCCTGTCGGCGTATCGTGAGGATTGCCCGACCGCAGTCCGGCAGGGCGCGGTACCCGACGACCTGCGTCTTCTGGAGCCGCCCGCGTCACGACAGGGTGAGCTCGGGGAGCGTGCGAGGGAATGCAACTCCCGTGCCACTGCAGCACTCTCTCCGGAACGGGAATCGGGACCACTTCCACATCAGGGATATCACTCATACGGTCGAAACAAACTCGGGGTGCCGTCTCGTGACAGAGGACATGAGACGTGACTGAACGCTTCTGGCGAAGCTGCCTCGCTGTCGGGGGAGAGGCAGACCGGTTTCTACAGAGAGCGACGGTGATCAGAAGTGCCCCACCAACGCCAAGTTCCACACCGGCGCCTTCGCGACGCCACCCGGCTCCTGCTGGTCGGTGCCCTGGCGGCCGTCCTGACGCTGGGCGCCGGTACCGCCCAGGCGGCCCCCACGGGCCACGTCTCGACGCTCGACGCGGCGACCCACCGGATGACCGTCACGGATCACGGCCGGACGGTGATGACCTTCACCGTCGGCTTCGGAAAGCCGGACTTCCGTACGCCGTCCGGAACGTTCCACGTGCTGGGCAAGGACGCGGTCATCAAAATGACGTCGTGCAGCGCGAAGATCACGTGCAATCCGCGCGATCCCAACTACTACGACCTCACGGTCCACTGGGCGGTGCGCCTGACCAGCGGCGGCGTGTTCGTCCACGCAGCGCCCTGGAACCACGCCATCGGCCGGGCCGACATCTCCCACGGCTGCATCCACTTGAGCACGGCGGACGCCCAACGCTTCTACGAATTCAGCCGAATCGGCGACACAGTGATTGTCAAGAACACCGGCGGCTCCGGCGTCGGCCCGAGCGGCCCGTAGCACCTACGCGTCAGCGTCGAAACCCGGATCCACAAGTGCCCTGTGTCAAGGGACAGTAGGAACTCCCCACTGGCGGACAGTTAATCTCCCCGCTGGTGGACAGCGTTTCTCCCCGGTTGGGCAGTAGATCTCGGGGG
>NZ_JBVHHL010000073.1:0-34202 GCF_055561075.1 Streptomyces sp. NPDC022910 | reverse complement strand
CAACCCCAGCACATCCGACGACGACACCCACTCACGCAACGGATACCGCGCCAACACCGCATCCACCTCCGGAGTCAACGCCGCCGCCAGACGGGACGCGGCCGGACGGCCGGTGTCGCGCAGTGCGTCCACCGCGGCGAGGAGCACGTGCTGCCCGCCCTCGGCCTTCGGGACGTCGGCTGCCGCGCGCTCGTACAGCCGTGCGCCCTCCTCGAGGACCAGCTCGGTGTCGATCCCCGCAGGGATCTTGATCTCCGCGTGGTGCCGCCAGGTGGTGACCGGATCGCCCCACGCCTCCACGGCGTAGGTCCACCGGCCCTCGCTCGGCACGGAGACGGTGGCGCCCCAACGGTCGGTGCCGGGGGCGAGTTCGCGCATCGGCGTCCACGGTCCGGGGCGGCCCTCCGGGTCCCTGAGGACCACATTGGCGGCGACGGCGTCGTGGCCCTCGCGGAAGACCGTGGCGGAGATCTCGAACTCCTCGCCCACCACCGCCTTGGCCGGGCGGCGGCCCTGGTGGACGAGGGGGCGCACGTCCAGTACGGGAATCCGTCCGAGAGTGGGACCGGTCGCCGGGCACTGGTGGGGACTTGGGCCCGCGGAGGGTGTCCGCGGGGTCGGGGGCACGGCGTCGGTCTTCCGTGCAGAGGATGTGCCGGTGCCGGTGCCGGTGCCGGTGCCGGCGCTGGTTGCTGTGGGTGCCGGTGAGTGGTGCGTCGGGGGCATGACCGCTCCTGTCCGCGTCAACGTGGGTGGGCGGATGAGGGTGCCGGAAGGCGGGGTTACCGGAGGAGCCTTCCCACCCTGTGCGGGTGGGTATTCCGGCACTTTGTTAACTACTCACGCGTATGTCTACCTTCAAGACCGGCCGCATCCGGAACAGCGAAAAGGACCGGCCCCGCCCGCTGGAGGGCGAGGCCGGTAAGGTTACGCGTGTCCGGTTAATTCTTGTTTACGCGTGTCCGGTCGACCGGGGTCAAGGATTGTCCACTTGCAGCAGCCTGTCGGGTGATCCGAGCCCCGCGCTCTTGACCTTCCCGAAGGCCGCCCGCCGGACGAGCGCCTGACTCACCTGCGCCGGTGTGGCCTTGGGATGTTTGGCCAGATAGAGCGCGGCCGCGCCCGTGGCGTGGGGGGTCGCCATCGAGGTACCGGAGAAGGTGGCTGTGCCCGTGTCGCTCGCGTACGAGTCCGAGGTGATCGCCACCCCCGGGGCGAACAGGTCGACGCTCTGGCCCCAGTTGGAGAAGCCCGCGCGGGCGTCCTTCCGGTCGACGGCGCCGACCGTGACGGCCTGAGTGACACGGGCCGGGGAGTACAGGCCGGCCGGGAGCCCGTCGTTGCCGGCAGCGACCGCGTAGGTGACGCCCGAGGCGATGGAGTTGCGTACGGCCGCGTCCAGCTGGGCGTTCGTGTAGCCGCCCAGGCTCAGGTTCGCCACGGCCGGCTTCCTGGCGTGCTTGGTCACCCAGTCGATGCCCGCGATGACCTGCGCGGTGGTGCCCGCGCCGTTGTTGTCCAGGACGCGCACGGCGACGACCTTCGCCTGCCTGGCGACCCCGTAGTGGGAACCCGCGACGGTTCCGGCCACGTGGGTGCCGTGCCCGTTGCCGTCGGCGGCGGTCCTGTCGTTGCCGACGAAGTCCCAGCCGTAGCTCGCCCGGCCGCCGAAGTCCTTGTGCGAGACGCGGATACCGGTGTCGATTACGTACGCCGTCACACCGGCACCCGCCGGTTCGGGCCAGGTGTAGCCCTTGTCGAGCGGCAGGTTCGGCTGGTCGATGCGGTCCAGGCCCCACGAGGGCGGGTCCTTCTGGAAGTTGTCCAGCGCGACCCTGGTGTCCTGGACCACCGAGGCCACGCGGGAGTCCGCCGCGAGGCGCCGGGCCTGCTGCACGTCGACCTTCACCGCGAATCCGTTGAGCGCGGTTCCGTAGGTGTGGCTGATTCTCGCCCCGTACTTCTCGGCGATGCCCTTGCCGGCGGCCGTCGACGCCTTCGTTCCCCCCGTGAGCGTGACGATGTAGCTTCCGCTGACGGCACCGGGCGCCCCGGCGCCCAGGACGATCCCCTCCGGAGCGGCCTGCGCGGGCAGACTGAGGGCCGAGAGCGCCGCGACCGTGGTGACCGCGGTGAGGCCGCCCGCCCAGCGCAGACGCGTGTTTCTCATCCGTGCCATGACTCGAGTTCCCCTCCTCGACTCGGCGTGACGCGGCCGCAGTTCGTCCATGCCCGGACTGCCCGGCGGCCGGTACGCCCGTGGGCAGCCTCTCGTGCGGTGTGAACCGCCACAAGGTCACCCAGGAGGGCGGAATCGGCCATATCGGCCATCGTTGGCATGTAAAGGTTGCGTTGTTTTTTGGGCGGGGTGTTGCCGGGGGTCAAGGGGGCTGAAACCAGCCCGTCCGGCGTTTGAGGACGAGGCCGTTCAGGCCGACAGCGGGGGCCGGGGGTGCAGCCCCCAGGGGCGGTCACGGTACCCCCGAGTGCGTACAAACCCGGCGGTAAGCCAACCCGGCAGCGTACCGTCGGGGGTGACACGCCGCGTACGTCCTCCGTGAAGGTGGAACTCGTGAAGGCCATCCGCAGGTTCACCGTACGTCCCGTCCTCCCCGAAGCCCTTCACCCGCTGAGCGATCTTGCGCGCAATCTGCGCTGGTCGTGGCATGCGGAGACCCGTGACCTCTTCCAGTCCGTCGACCCCGAGCGATGGGCCGCCTCCGATGGCGATCCGGTGCGGCTGCTCGGCAGCGTGCCCCCCGCCCGGCTCGCGGAGCTGGCCGAGGACCGTCGTTTCCTGCGCCGCCTCGCCGCGGCCACCGACGATCTGACCGACTATGTGAGCGGCGACCGCTGGTACCAGTCCCGCTCGTCCGACTCCGACCTCCCCGCCGCCGTCGCCTACTTCTCGCCCGAGTTCGGCATCACGGCGGCGCTGCCGCAGTACTCCGGCGGCCTCGGCATCCTCGCGGGCGACCATCTGAAGGCGGCCAGCGACCTCGGCGTCCCGCTGATCGGCGTGGGCCTGCTGTACCGGCACGGCTATTTCCGGCAGACCCTGTCGCGCGACGGCTGGCAGCAGGAGCACTATCCGGTGCTCGACCCGCACGAACTCCCCGTGGTGCCCCTGCGCGAGCCGGACGGCACTCCCGCCCAGGTCTCCCTCGGCCTGCCCGGCGGCCGCCGGCTCCAGGCCCGTATCTGGCTCGCGCAGGTGGGCCGGGTGCCCCTGCTCATGCTCGACTCGGACGTGGAGGAGAACGACCTCGGCGAGCGGGGCGTCACCGACCGGCTGTACGGCGGCGGCAGCGAGCACCGGCTGCTCCAGGAGATGCTGCTCGGCATCGGCGGGGTGCGCGCGGTGCGCACGTACTGCCGGCTGACCGGGCACCCCGAGCCCGAGGTGTTCCACACCAACGAGGGGCATGCGGGGTTCCTCGGTCTGGAACGGATCGCCGAGCTGTGCGACGCCGGGCTCGACTTCGACTCCGCCCTGGAGGCGGTGCGGGCCGGTACGGTCTTCACCACCCACACGCCCGTGCCGGCCGGCATCGACCGCTTCGACCGGGAGCTGGTCGCCCGCCACTTCGGCCCGGACGCGGAGCTGGAGCGGATCGAGGTGGAGCGGATCCTGCAGCTCGGGATGGAGACGTACCCGGGCGGCGAGCCGAACCTGTTCAACATGGCGGTGATGGGCCTCAGGCTCGGCCAGCGCGCCAACGGCGTGTCGCTGCTGCACGGAAACGTGAGCCGGGAGATGTTCTCGGGCCTGTGGCCGGGCTTCGACCCGGACGAGGTGCCGATCACCTCCGTGACGAACGGGGTGCACGCCCCGACCTGGGTCGCGCCCGAGGTGTTCCGTCTCGGCGCCCGGCAGATCGGCGCGGAACGCACCGAGGACGCCATGACGGTGGGCGGTCCCGAGCGCTGGGACACGATCGCGGAGATCGCCGACCAGGAGATCTGGGACCTGCGCCGGGTGCTGCGCGAGCAGCTGGTGCTGGAGGTGCGCGAGCGGCTGTACGCGTCCTGGCGGCAGCGCGGTGCGGGCACGGCCGAACTCGGCTGGATCGACGGCGTGCTGGACCCCGACGTCCTGACGATCGGCTTCGCCCGCCGGGTGCCGTCGTACAAGCGCCTGACGCTGATGCTGCGCGACCGTGACCGCCTGATGGAGCTGCTGCTGCACCCGGAGCGCCCGGTCCAGATCGTCGTGGCCGGGAAGGCCCACCCCGCGGACGACGGCGGAAAACGCCTGATCCAGGAGCTGGTCAGGTTCGCGGACGACCCGCGTGTGCGCCACCGCATCGTCTTCCTGCCTGACTACGGCATGGCGATGGCGCAGAAGCTGTACCCCGGCTGCGACGTATGGCTGAACAACCCCCTGCGCCCGCTGGAGGCCTGCGGGACGAGCGGCATGAAGGCGGCGCTCAACGGCTGCCTCAACCTCTCCGTCCTGGACGGCTGGTGGGACGAGTGGTTCCAGCCGGACTTCGGCTGGGCGATCCCCACCGCCGACGGCGCGGGGACCGACGAGGACCGGCGCGACGACCTGGAGGCCGCGGCGCTGTACGAGCTGCTGGAGCAGCGGGTGACGGCGCGCTTCTATGAGCGGGGCCAGGGCGGACTGCCGGACCGCTGGATCGAGATGGTCCGCCAGACCCTCATGAACCTGGGGCCCAAGGTGCTCGCCGGGCGGATGGTCCGCGAGTACGTGGAGCGCCTGTACACCCCGGCGGCCCATGCGCACCGGGCGATGACCCCGGACGCGGCGCGGCAGCTGGCGAGCTGGAAGGCGCGGGTGCGGGCGACCTGGCCGGGCGTCACGGTCGACCATGTCGAGACGTCGGCCGCGACGGCGACGGCGGAACTGGGCACGACGCTCTCGCTCCGGGTCCGCGTCGGCCTGGGTGACCTGGCCCCCGACGACGTGGAGGTCCAGGCGGTGTCGGGGCGCGTCGACGCGGACGACCGCATCACGGACGCGACGGCGACGGCACTGAAACCGGCGGGCCGACCGGATCCGGACGGCCGCTGGGTGTACGAGGGGCCTCTCTCGCTGGACCGCACCGGCCCCTACGGCTACACGGTCCGCATCCTGCCCTCCCATCGCCTGCTGGTGTCCGGCGCGGAACTGGGCCTGGTGGCGGTGCCGTCCCAGGAGTCGGTGGAGGCTGCGGGGGTGCTGATGCGCTGACGGGGCCGACGTCCGGGCGTGGCCGGCGGCCGGGCGGATGAGCTGGTGGAGACGGCGGATCGCCGGTGAGGTGACGGAGTGATTCTCGACAAAAAGGGCGCGAGGCTCCTGCTGCTGTGGGCGGTGGTGCACTGCCTGCTCGGCGGTGCGGCCGCCTCCGTCGTCGCGGTGCTGTACGCGCCGGTGCCGGACGTGCTCGCGGCACTTGCCGGACTCCTCCTCGGGACGGCGGCGACGGTCCACCTCTCCGGCCATCCCGACCTGGACCGGTGGGCCACCTTGCGGAGGCGTGCCGGTCTGAGGGTGCCGCGCGTCGGCGACTGGCATTACCTCCAGGTCAAACTCGCCGTCGTCGTGGTGTGGCTGGCGTCGGGGGCGACGGCTGTGGCGGTGGAGGTGCTGTAGGAGCGCGGCTCACTCCTCGTATCCCGCGCACAGGCGTCGCAACACGGCCCCGCACCGCCGCGCGTACGCGTGCTGAAAGCCCCGCGTCGCCGGGCCGCCCGCCTTCGCGTACCACTTGGCCGGGCGGCTGAAGGCCGTGATCGTCAGCCAGACCGTGCCGTCCCCGGTGCGGTCCACGACGAAGGCCTCCTCGCCGCACTCCGGGTGGCCCGGCAGCGTGCCGTACGCCCAGCCGGCGCGGCGATGTTCCTCGACCGTCCAGACCACCCGGCACGGGGCCTTGATGACACCGGCCAGGGTGATGGTGACGTCGACCCCTGGGGCGGCCCTGTCCTCGGCCGCCGAGACGCCGACGCCCATCGCCCGGTGCATCTCCCAGGTGAGGAGCGCCTCGGACGCCCGATGGAACACCTCCTGGCCCTCGCCGATCCGCGTGCGGACGTGCAGGGAATGGAAGCCCTCGGGGCAGTGACCGGCCTTGCGGGTCGCGCCGACATCCTCGTACGTGAAGTCCGCCAGTGACATGAGACCCCAGCGTAGGGTGGCCCCCGGCGTCGCCTTCCCGCCGGGGGCCACTGTGTCGCTCTCCGCGCACTAGCTGACGTTCACGGCGGACCAGGCGGCCGCCACCGCGTTGTACTCGGTGCTGCCGGAGCCGTAGAGGGCGGCCGCCGCCGAGAGTGTGCCCGTGCGGGCGGACTTGTAGTTGGTGGTCGACGTGAAGTACGTCGTCAGCGCCTTGTACCAGATCTGGAGCGCCTTGGCGCGGCCCATACCGGTGACCGTGGAGCCGTTGGACGTCGGGGAGTTGTAGGTGACCCCGTTGATCGTCTTCGAACCGCTGCCCTCCGAGAGCAGGTAGAAGAAGTGGTTCGCCACACCCGACGAGTAGTGCACGTCGAGGTTGCCGACGCTGGAGGACCAGTAGTCGGCGGAGCCGCCGTCCTTGCTGGGCTTGTCCATGTAGCGCAGCGGGGTGCCGTCGCCGTTGATGTCGATCTTCTCGCCGATCAGGTAGTCACCCACGTCGGACGAGTTGGCCGCGTAGAACTCCACACCGGTGCCGAAGATGTCCGAGGTGGCCTCGTTCAGGCCGCCGGACTCGCCGCTGTAGTTGAGGCCCGCGGTGTTGGAGGTGACGCCGTGGCTCATCTCGTGGCCGGCCACGTCCAGCGAGGTCAGCGGGTGGGTGTTCCCGGACCCGTCGCCGTACGTCATGCAGAAGCAGCTGTCGTCCCAGAACGCGTTGACGTACGCGTTGCCGTAGTGGACGCGGGAGTACGCGGCCTTGCCGTCGTTCTTGATGCCGCTGCGGCCGAAGGTGCTCTTGTAGAAGTCCCAGGTCAGCTGGGCGCCGTACGCGGCGTCGACGGCCGCGGTCTGGTCCGTGGTCGAGCTGGAGGCGGAGCCGGTGCCCCACGTGTCGTCGGCGTCGGTGAACAGGGTGCCGGTGGACGAGCTGCTGCTGTGCGCCTTGTTGTACGTCTTGTGGCCGCCGCGCGTGGTGTCGTACAGCTGGTAGGTCGAGCCCGACAGGGTGGTGTTGAGGCTGACCGTGCCCGAGTACAGGCTCTTGCCGGTGCCGGTCTCGACGCCCTGGTACTCGAAGAGCTTCTTGCCCGTGGCGGCGTCGGTGATGACGTGCAGCTCGTTCGGGGTGCCGTCGTCCTGGAGGCCGCCGACGACGGTTTCGTACGCGAGGACCGGCGTGCCGTTGCCCGCCCAGATCACCTTGCGCGGCGCGCTGTCGGCCGCGGTCTTCTCCGAGCCCGCCGACTGCGCGGCCGTCACGGCCTGCTTCTCGGCCTTGCCGGAGGTGATCTGCGGTTTCAGGGAGGCCACCTTGATGGCCGCCATCGTCGCCTTGGTCACGCCCTCGGTCCTGCCGGACTTCGACTCGTGGACGACCAGGTCGCCGCCGAGGACCGGAAGACCGGCGTAGGTGCGCTCGTAGCGGGTGTGGACCGTGCCGTCGACGTCCTTGACGACGTCCTTGACGACCAGCTTCTCCTTGGCGCCGAGGCCCATCTTCTGGGCCGTCTCGGGAGCGGCGGCCTCGGCCTTCTGGATGAGCGACGTGCGCGTGGCCGCGGACAGCTGGGTCGGGGCGGCGGCGAGGGGGGTACGGCCCACGGAGTCCGCCGGGGTCTGGGCGGAGGCGGCACCGGTGGTCAGACCGGTCGTGAGCAGGGCGCCCGCCGCGACGGCGGTGGCGATGGCCAGAGTGGTGCGCTTGTGACGCGCGTAGAGGGGAGTCACGCAAGCTCCTTCTGTGGGGGCGACCGCAGGGCGTGGGGTGGCCATGCGGAAGGTGTGAAGTTGCGGTGCGGGTGAGCCGTGCGGTGGAAGACTCGCATTAAGGGCGTGTACATGTCAGGAGGGGAAAGCGGCCTTGGCCGAAAATCGATCAGCGGGTGAACGGCGTCGTACGCCCTGCGCACTCCGGCACTGGTCAAGCACCGAAAAAGGCCGGTTCAGGGCGAGGTAAAGGGGGTGTCGTCCCGGGAGCGACTTCCCGGGACGGCACCCCCTCGTTGGGTCGCGGTCTACGGGAACGTCAGTTTCCATCCGTTGATCGTTCCGACGTCCTGCGCCGCCTGGTCCTGGACCCTCAACTTCCAGGTGCCGTTGGCGGTTTCGGAGGACGCGTTGACCGTGTAGGTGTCGGTCACGTTGTCCGCCGAGTCGGAGGAGCTGAAGTTCTTCAGCCGGTACGCGGTGCCCGACGGGCCGATCAGGTCGATCACCAGGTCGCCGCGCCAGGTGTGCGTGATGTTCGGGGTGACCTGGAGGTTGCTCGGAGCGTTGCCGGTCCGGCCGGTTACGGTGATCGACGAGGTGACCGCCGCCCCGTTGTCAGGAATCGATACCTTGGTCGAGCTCTCGTACGACGTACCGCCGCCCGTGCCGCCACCGGAGCGCGCCCCGACCGCGACCGCCGCCCACGCATCCTGCACCGCCTTGTACTCGGTGCTCGTCGTGCCGTACAGCTCACCCGCCGCCGCGAGCGTACCGGTGCGGGCCGCCGCGTAGTTGGTGGTCGAGGTGAACTTCGTGGTGAGCGCGCGATACCAGATCTGCAGTGCCTTGTCGCGGCCGATGCCGGTGACCGGAAGGCCGTCCGCAGTCGGCGAGTTGTAGCTCACGCCGTTGATGACCTTGGCGCCGCTGCCCTCGCTCAGCAGGTAGAAGAAGTGGTTCGCGGGACCCGACGAGTAGTGGACGTCGATCGACCCGATCCCCGAGTACCAGCTGTCCTTGGACGCGCCGTCCTTGCTGGGCTTGTCCATGTAGCGCAGCGGGGTGCCGTCGCCGTTGATGTCGATCTTCTCGCCGATCAGGTAGTCACCCACGTCGGACGAGTTGGCCGCGTAGAACTCCACACCGGTGCCGAAGATGTCCGAGGTGGCCTCGTTCAAGCCGCCGGATTCACCCGAGTAGTTCAGGCCCGCGGTGTTGGAGGTGACGCCGTGGCTCATCTCGTGGCCGGCCACGTCCAGCGAGGTCAGCGGGTCGGCGTTGCCCGACCCGTCGCCGTACGTCATGCAGAAGCAGCTGTCGTCCCAGAACGCGTTGACGTACGCGTTGCCGTAGTGGACCCGCGAGTAGGCCGCCTTGCCGTCGTTCTTGATGCCGCTGCGGCCGAAGGTGTTCTTGTAGAAGTCCCAGGTGGTCGCGGCTCCGTAGTGCGCGTCCGCGCCCGCGGTCGCGGCGTTCGAGGTGGTGCCGTTGCCCCACGTGTCGTTCGACTGCGAGAACAGCGTGCCGGTGCCGGACGTGCCGCGGTTGAGGTTGTACGTCTTGTGACCGCCGCGCGAACCGTCGTTCAGCGTGTACGTCGACCCCGACTGCGTGGTGGTCAGGGTGACCTGGCCGCTGTACTGGGTGTTGCCGATTCCGTTCCTGATGCCCTGGTAGCGGTACAGCTCCTTGCCGGTGGTGGCGTCGGTGACGACGTGCAGCTCGTTCGGGGTGCCGTCGTCCTGGAAACCGCCGATCACCGTTTCGTACGCCAGGACCGGCTTGCCGTCCGCCGCCCAGATCACCTTGCGGGGCGCGCGGTCGGCGTCGGTCTGCTTCGAGCCCGCCGCACGGGCGACGGACAGCGCCTGCTTCGCCGCCTTCGAGGCGGCTGTCGCGGGCGTGAGCGAGGCGACCTTGACGGTGGCCGGCGTGGCCTTGACGACCCGCTCGGTGCCGCCGGACTCGGCCGTGTCGACGACCAGGTCGCCGCCGAGGACGGGGAGGCCCGCGTAGGTGCGCTCGTAGCGCGTGTGGAGCGTGCCGTCCGCGTCCTTGACGACGTCACGGACGACCAGCTTCTCCTGGGCCCCGAGGCCTATCGCCTTGGCGGTGTCCGCCTTCGCCGCGTCGGCGTCGCGGATCAGCTCGGCGCGCTGCGAGGGGGAGAGCTTCACGGCGGCGTGGGCCGGGTTGATCTTCCCGGCGGCGGGCGCGGCCGGGGCGGCGCTTGCTGCGCCCGACTGGACGGCTGCGGCCAGCAGGGCGGAGACGCCGACGAGGGCGACGGCGGCGACACGACGGGTGGGGGTGTGGGAGGTGCGTCTGCGAGAGGAACTGCTTCTCAACACTGACTCCTTCTGCGTGGCCGCGGGTCGCGCGGCCAGGGGAGACCGGACGGATGGTCAGCCGTCCGGGCAGAACAAGGACGGAACGCGGAACCAGGTGCGTGAAGGTCACGGGCCACCGCACGGGGGTGCAGTTGTGGGGTTGCTGTGAAGTGGCCGTGGGAAGCGTGTCAGGGGACCGCGCTTTCTGTCAGGAGCGCGTCAAAAACTTGGCCGGAATTGGTTCGTTGCCCGGATGGTCATGTTCGGTATACGGATCCTTCAGGTGCGGGTCACGGGAGGTGAGGTAAGGGGAGGTTCCGGCGGGCGTTCGCCGTGCCACGTCCGCCACAGCGTCGCGTACGCCCCGTCGGCCGCCACCAGTTCGTCGTGCGTGCCGAGTTCGGTCAGGCGGCCGTCCTCCATCACGGCCACGCGGTCCGCGTCGTGCGCCGTGTGGAGGCGGTGCGCGATGGCGATGACGGTGCGGCCCTCGAGGACTGCGGCCAGGGCGCGCTCGGTGTGGCGGGCGGTGGTGGGGTCGAGAAGGGCTGTGGCCTCGTCGAGGACCAGGGTGTGCGGGTCGGCCAGCACCACCCGGGCGAGGGCGAGTTGCTGGGCCTGCGGGCCGTCCGTGCGGCAACCCGTCGAGCCCAGCTCGGTGTCGAGGCCGCCCGGCAGCTTCCGCACCCATGCGTCGGCGCCCACCGCGGCGAGGGCGGCCCACAGCTCCTCGTCCGTGGCGGACGGTTCGGCGATCCGCAGGTTCTCGCGGACCGAACCGAGGAAGACATGGTGCTCCTGGGTGACCAGGACGAGCTGGCGCCGCAACCGCTCCGGCCCGAGACCGGCGATCGGCACCCCGCCCACGGTCACCGATCCCGCGCTCGGCGCGTCGATGCCCGCCAGCAGTCTGCTCAACGTGGTCTTCCCGGCTCCGGAGGGGCCGACCACCGCCAGCCGCTCCCCGGGCCGCACGGTCAGGTCGACCCCGCGCAGCACCTCACCCCCGCGGTCGTAGGCGTAGCGCACGTCCGTCACGTCGATCCGGTCGTCCGCGGGGGCCGCGGACGCTTCCTCCCGCGCGGCGTGCGGGGCCCGGCCGAGCCCTTCCACCCGGGCGAAGGAGGCGCCGCTGCTCTGCAACTGCTCGACCCGCATCAGGATGTCGTCCAGCGGCGTGCTGAACTGCTGCAGGTAGACCGCGGCCGCCACCACCGACCCGAGGCTCATCGACCCGTGCGCGTGCAGCACTCCGCCGACCAGCAGCACCCCGGCCACGGGAAGCACGTACGACACCTCGACCACGGGAAAGAACACGGACCGCAGGTACAGCGTGTACAGGCGCCTGCGCCGGGAGGTCTCCAGGGCGTCGCGGCTGGTCGCGATCCGGCGTTCCTGGAGCCGGAACGCCTCGACCGTGCGCGCCCCGGACGCGGTCGCCGCGAGGATCTCCGCGACCTGGGAACCGGCATCGCCCTCCGCGAGGTAGCCGTCCCGTGCCCGGCGCAGATACCAGCGCAGCACGCACCAGATGGGGGCCAGGCAGAACACGCCGATGGCGCCGAGCAGCGGGTCCAACGCGAAGACCGCGCCGAGCAGGAACAGCGCCTGCGCGACGCTGATCAGCAGCTCGGGCCCGGCGTCGCGCAGCGTGGTGCCGACGGTGGCCACGTCGGCGGTGCCGCGCGCGGTCAGGTCACCGGTGCCGGCCCGCTCGACCACGGACGCGGGCAGTGCGAGGGCCCGGTCGACGAACTCCTCGCGCACCCGCGCCAGCGACCGCTCCCCGAAACGGTGCCCCACGTACCGGGCCCAGCGCGCCAGCAGCAGTTGTGCCAGCGAGCACAACAGGATGCCGAGCGTCATCCGGTCCACGGCCGCTACGCCGTCCCCGGCCCGGACCTCGTCGATGATCCGCCCGAGCAGCCACGGCCCGGCCAGCCCCGCACCGGCCGCCGCCGCGTTCAGGGCCAGCACGGCGGCGAAGGCCCGCCCATCGGCCCGCACCAGCCGTACGGCGGCCCGGCGCACGTCGACGGGCTCGGCGACGGGCAGTTGTCCCCGGCTCACCCCACGGCCTCCTCGGCAGCAGTTGTGTCGGTGTCCCGCGCCACCAGCGCCCGGTACCCCGGCTCCGTCTCCAGCAGCCGCTGATGACTCCCGGTGGCCGCGACCTTGCCGTCGACCAGGTAGTACACGGTGTCCGCCCGGTCGAGCACCAGCGGGGAAGTGGTGGTCACCACGGTCGTACGGCCCGCGCGGGCGTCCCGCAGCCGGTCCGCGACCGCCGCCTCGGTGTGCGCGTCGAGCGCCGAGGTGGGCTCGACGGCCAGCAGCACCTCCGGGTCGGCGAGCAGCGCCCGCACGAGCCGGACGCGCTGCCGCTGGCCTCCGGAGAGGTTGCGCCCCTGCGCGTCGATCGCCGAGCCCATCCCTTCCGGCAGGCCCTGCACGATGTCGTCGGCCACCGCCGCGTGCACCGCGCTCAGGACCGCCGCCTCGTCGATGTCCTCCGGCTCCCGGTGCCCGCCGACCAGTTCGCGCAGCGTCCCCGCGAACAGGTCGGCCTCGTTGTCGGCGACCAGGATCCGCGCCCGCACCCGCGGCAGCGGAATCTCCTCCAGCCGCACCCCACCCCAGGTCGCCTCCGACGGGACGTAGCGGCCCAGGCGGTCGACGACGGCCACGGCGTCCGCGGGCGACGCCCCGGTCAGCGCGGTCAGCCGACCCGGCAGCACCCGCACGCCGGACTCCGGGTCGTGCAGCACGGACGGTTCCGCGGGCGGATCACGCCTGCCGTCGTCGGGCTCCGGTTCCAGCCGCAGCAGCCGTACGACGCGGCGGGCGGCCACCACGCCCCGGCTGAGCTGGTAGCCGCATTCGATGAGAAACGCCACCGGACGCACCATCACGGCGACATACCCGTACACCGCAACCAACTCTCCCACCGTGATGGCGCCTTGGGCGGCCAGCCGGGCCGCCCGCCAGGTCACGACGGCGAGGAACAGTGTCGGCAGCCCCACCCCGAGCGCCTGCATCCAGCTGGTCACCGACCCGACCCGGTACCCCTGATCCCGCAGCCGCCGTGAGTCCCGGCGGAAGACATCCGCGAACAGCCCCTTGCCGCCGAGGCCGTTGAGGACGCGCAGCCCGCCCGCGAGGTCGCCGATCCGAGCGGTCAGCACGCCCTGCCGCTCCCGGTACTCCGCCTCCGTGCCCTGCAACCGCCCCATCAGCGGCCCGAGGATCAGAGCTGTCACCGGCACACCGAGCAACACGACCGCGGCGAGCTGCGCGGAGACCGACAGCAGAAGCCCGGCGACCACGCCGTAGGCGACGACCGCGCCGACGCCGGGGCCGACCACCGTCAGGGAGTTGCTGATCGTCTGCACGTCGCCCACGCCGATCGTGACCACCTCACCGGCCCCGGACCGCCGCGGCAGCGCGGCCCCCAGCCGGATCGCCTGCCCCACGACGACCTTGACCGTGCGGAAGTGGGCGTCCATCCGCACCCGGGTCATCACGCGGTGCCGCATGATGCTCAGCCAGGCGTTGAAGGCCCCGACCACGACCAGCGCGGCGGTCCACCCGGCGAGCGCGCCCATGTCGCCCGGCTGAAGGCCCTCGTCGATCGCACGGGCCATCAGATAGGGCGTCGCCGACAGCAGCACCATCCACACACTGCCGAGCAGCGCCCCCGCAACGGACCGCCACGGCTGCCGTGTCACCAGCCACCACAGATACCGCGGGCCGCCACGACAGTCGGGCGTCCCGGGGTCCTCGTAGGCGTCGATCATCTGCGCACGATCCCCCGTTCTCTCACGCCAGGCTGTCCCGCCAGGCCCGGTGCAGATCCGCGAACCGTCCCGTCGCCGCGATCAGTTCGGCCGGGCTGCCGTCCTCGACGATGCGGCCGTCCTCCATGACCAGCACACGGTGCGCGATCTCCACGGTCGACAGCCGGTGGGCGATCACGACGGCCGTGCGGCCCCGCAGCACCGTCACCATCGCCCGCTGCACGGCCCGTTCGCCGGGGATGTCCAGTGAGCTGGTCGCCTCGTCGAGGATCAGCACGGCCGGGTCGGCGAGCAATGCGCGGGCGAACGCGACGAGTTGGCGCTGACCGGCCGAGATGCGGCCGCCGCGCTTGCGTACGTCGGTGTCGTAGCCCTCGGGCAGCGCGCTGATGAAATCGTGTGCGCCGATCGCCTTGGCCGCCTGCTCGATCTCCTCCCGGGTCGCGTCGGGACGGCCGATCGCGATGTTCTCGGCGACCGTGCCGGAGAACAGGAACGCCTCCTGGGTCACCATCACGACCCCGCGCCGCAGCTCGGGCAGGGCGAGGTCGCGCAGGTCCACGCCGTCCAGCAGGACGCGGCCTTCGGAGGGGTCGTAGAAGCGGGCGAGCAGCTTCGCCAGCGTCGACTTCCCGGCGCCTGTCGCGCCGACCACCGCCACCGTCCGCCCGGCCGGCAGCGTCAGCGAGAAACGCGGCAGCACCTCGCCGCCCGTGCGGTACGCGAACCGGACGTCCTCGAAGACGACCTCGCGGCCCGGCTGCTCGCCCTCCAGCTCCGGCAGCCGCCCGGGGGTGGACGGCTCGGGTACCGACGGGGTCTGCGCCAGCAGCCCCGCGATCTTCTCCAGTGAGGCAGCCGCCGACTGATACGCGTTGAGGAACATCCCCAGCCGGTCGATCGGGTCGTACAGGCGGCGCAGGTAGAGGACCGCGGCCGCCAGCACACCCAGCGCCAGCGAGTCCTCCGCCACCCGGTACGCGCCCCACAGCACGATTCCGGCCACGGCCGTGTTGGCCACCAGCCGAGAGCCGGTGACATAGCGGGCCATCTCCAGGAGCGCGTCGCCGTTGGTCTGCGCGTGCCGCATGTTGAGGACGCGGAAGTCGGCGTCGTTGGCCTCCTCGCGACGGAACGCGCGCACCGGGCGGATGCCGTTCATCGTCTCCGCGAACTTCACGATGACCGCGGCGATCCGCGTCGACCGAAGACGGAAGATGCGGTCGGCCCGGCGCCGGTAGAGCCGCACGAGCCAGTACAGCGGCACGAGGGACGCCACCGCCACGGCGCCCAGGCCGAGGTCCAGCCACAGCAGCATCACCGAGATGTAGACGAACGACAGGATGACCGTGACCAGTTCCTGCAGGCCCTCGCTGAGCAGTTCGCGCAGCGACTCGACGTCCGTCGTGGAGCGGGAGATCAGCCGGCCCGAGGTGTAGCGCTCGTGGAAGTCGATGCTCAGTGCCTGTGCGTGGCGGAAGATCCGGCCGCGCAGATCGAGCAGCACGTCCTGGTTGACACGGGCGGAGGCGACGATGAACGCGTACTGGAGCCCGCCCGCGATCGTGGCGGACAGCAGGTAGGCGACCGCCACCGCGATCAGCGGACCGTGGTCGTCGTGCCGGAACGCCGGTACGGCGCGGTCGATGGCGTACGCCACCAGCAGCGGGCCGACCTGCACCGCGGCCTGCTGGAACAGGAGCAGCACGCAGGTCAGCACGACCCGGGCCCTGAGCGGGGCGAGCAGCGAGCGCAGCAGGGCGGCCGTGGCGCCCGGGGGCGCGGGGAGGGTGTCCTGGTCGAAGGCGTCGTCGGAACCGGCGGGCGCCTGCGCCGGCCGCCTGGCCGCTTCCTCGTTTTCTTCGTTGTCCGGCGCGGTCGTCGTGGGCGCCGTCATCGGGCCTCCTCGCTGTCCCCGCAGTCTCCGGACATCAGATGGGCGTACTCGGCGTTCGTACGCAGCAGTTCCTGGTGGGTGCCGACGGCGGTGATACTGCCGCCGGAGAGCAGGGCGACGCGGTCGGCGAGCAGGACCGTGGACGGGCGGTGCGCCACGACCAGGGCGGTCGTTCCGTCCAGCACCCGGCGCAGGGCCGCCTCGACCGCGGCCTCCGTGTGCACGTCCAGGGCCGAGAGGGGGTCGTCGAGGACGAGGAAGCGGGGGCTGCCGACGACGGCGCGGGCCAGCGCGAGCCGCTGCCGCTGGCCGCCGGACAGGCTGAGGCCCTGCTCGCCGACCTGGGTCCGCGTGCCCTGGGGGAGGGCGTGTGCGAAGTCGGCCTGAGCGATGCCGAGGGCACGCTCGAGCTCCTGCTCGCCGGCGGTGTCCGGGGCGCCCATGAGGACGTTGTCGCCGACGGTGGTGGAGAAGAGGGTGGGTTCCTCGAAGGCGACGGCCACCTCGGCACGCAGCGCTTCGCGGGACATGGCCGTGATGTCCTCGCCGTCCAACGTGATACGCCCCGACGTCACCTCGTGCAGGCGCGGGATGAGCGCGGTGAGCGTGGTCTTCCCACAGCCGGTGGCTCCGACGAGGGCCATGGTCTCGCCGGGGTGGATGTGGAGGTCGATGCGGTCGAGCACGGGAGGGGAGTCGGCGGGGGCGTCGGGGTAGCGGAACCGGACGTCGTGGAACCGCAGTCCGTCCGCTCGCGCTGTGGTGGTGCCGACCGGTGGCGGGGACCGCAACTCGGCGGCGCCGGGCGTCGCCGCCTCCGGCTCCTCGTCCATCACCTCGAAGTACCGCTCTGTCGCCGTGGCCGCCTCCTGGCTCATCGCCAACAGGAACCCGATCGAGTCCACCGGCCAGCGCAGCGCCAGCGCCGTCGACAGAAACGCCACCAGCGTCCCCGCGGACAGGTCGCCGTTCGCCACCTGAATCGTTCCCAGCACCAGCGCAGCCCCGATCGCCACCTCGGGCAGCGTGACGATGACCGCCCAGATGGACGCGAGCAGCCGCGCCTTGTGCATCTCCGTGCCGCGCAGCGTCCGCGACAGCTCGCCGAACGCCCGCGCCTGGCTGCGGTGGCGCCCGAACCCCTTGATGATCCGGATGCCGAGCACGCTCTCCTCCACCACGGTCGTCAGATCGCCCACCTGGTCCTGCGCCCGCCGCGCCACCTCCGCGTACCGCCGCTCGAAGACCGCGCACATGATCATGACCGGGATGCCCGGCCCGAGGATGACGAGTCCGAGTGTCCAGTCCTGGAGCAGCATGATGATCACGCCCGCGAGGATCGTCACGGCGTTGACCAGCAGGAACGTCAGCGGGAAAGCCAGGAACATGCGCAGCAGCATCAGATCCGTCGTCCCCCGCGACAACAGCTGCCCCGATGCCCAGCGGTCGTGGAAGGCGACCGGAAGGCGCTGCAGATGCCGGTACAGATCGGCCCGCATGTCGGCCTCGACGCGGGACAGCGGACGTGCCACCAGCCACCGCCTGATCCCGAACAGCACCGCCTCGGCGACCCCGAGCAGCAGCACGTACAGCGCGCCGAGCCACACTCCCGCCGGATCCCGGTCGGCCACCGGCCCGTCCACGAGCCACTTCAGGACGAGCGGGATGACCAGGCCGACGCACGATGCGGCGCTCGCGACGAACGCGGCGATGAACAGCCGCACCCGTACCGGCCGGACATACGGCCACAGGCGCAGCAGGGTTCGGACGGCCGAACGGTCCTTGGGCGTTACACGTTGTGTGGGCATCAGTGGGAGCCTACGGATCGGCACTGACAGTGCCCACCTAGTTTTGGCCGGACCCGGATTCGCCGTCGGTCCTACGACCTGCGCGTTCGAGGGGCCGCACGGCCTCGTCGACGGATGAGGCCGTACCTGGCCATCAACCGATCGGCCGATGCCCCGTCGAGCGCGTGGCCGATGCGCCGGACCCCGCCCGCCCGGGACGCTCGGCCCTTGACCAGCGGCCCACGACGTGGGGCACGGCCTCAGTCCGCCACCCGCAGCAGCAGTACCGCCCGCCCCGGCACCGTCACCGTCGCGCCCGCCCGGTGCACCATCCCCGGCGGCCGCGTCTGCTCCTCGCGGGAGGTGTCCACGACCAGTTCGTACCGCTGCGCCCACGGCGGACCCGGCAGTACGAAACCGGCCGGGCGGTCCCCGGCGTGCAGGACGGCCAGGAAGCTGTCGTCCACCACCGGCGCGCCCCGTGCGTCGCGGCCCGGTATGTCGCGGCCCGAGAGGTACATGCCCAGGGTCGCCGCGGGCGCGTACCAGTCGCGCTCGGTCATCTCCGCCCCGCGTGCCGTGAACCACGCCAGGTCCCTGAGGCCGTCCGCGGAATGGGCCCGGCCGGAGAAGAACGCCCGGCGGCGCAGCACCGGATGGCGGTGGCGCAGCTCGATCAGGCGCGAGGTGAGGTCGAAGAGCGCCCGCCAGCCCGGGTCCTGCAGCAGGCTCCAGTCCACCCAGCCGATCTCGTTGTCCTGGCAGTAGGCGTTGTTGTTCCCGCGCTGGGTGCGGCCCATCTCGTCGCCCGCCACCAGCATCGGTACGCCTGTCGACAGCAGCAGCGTGGTCAGCAGGTTGCGCAACTGACGGCGTCTGAGGGCCCGTACGCGCTCGTCGTCCGTCTCCCCCTCCGTGCCGCAGTTCCAGGAGCGGTTGTCGTCGGAGCCGTCGCGGTTGCCCTCGCCGTTGGCCTCGTTGTGCTTGCGTTCGTACGACACCAGGTCACGCAGGGTGAATCCGTCGTGTGCCGTCACGAAGTTGACCGACGCGTACGGTCGGCGGCCGCCCCACGCGTACAGGTCGCTGGAACCCGACAGGCGGTACCCCAGGTCGCGTACGTCCGGCAGCGCACCCCGCCAGAAGTCCCGTACGGCATTGCGGTACCGGTCGTTCCACTCCGTCCACAGGGGTGGGAACGCGCCGACCTGGTAGCCGCCCGAGCCCACGTCCCACGGTTCCGCGATCAGCTTCACCCTGCGCAGCACCGGGTCCTGGGCGATCACGGCGAGGAACGGGGACAGCATGTCGACGTCGTGCATCGACCGCGCCAGCGCCGCCGCCAGGTCGAAGCGGAAGCCGTCCACGCCCATCTCCGTCACCCAGTACCGCAGGGAGTCGGTGATCAGACGCAGGACGTGCGGCTGGACCACATGCAGCGTGTTGCCGCAGCCCGTGTAGTCCGCGTAGCGGCGGGCGTCCGACTGCAGGCGGTAATAGCCGCGGTTGTCGATGCCCTTCAGGGAGAGCACCGGGCCCAACTCGCCCGCCTCCGCCGTGTGGTTGTAGACCACGTCGAGGATGACCTCGATCCCGGCCGCGTGCAGCGCCCGTACCATCCGCTTGAACTCGCCGACCTGCTGGCCGGTCGTACCGGAGGACGCGTAGGCCGCGTGCGGGGCGAAGTAGCCGATCGAGTTGTAGCCCCAGTAGTTCTTCAGCCCCCGCCGAAGCAGATGGTCCTCGTGCGCGAACTGGTGCACCGGAAGCAGCTCCACGGCCGTCACGCCCAGCCTCACCAGGTGCTCGACGGCCGCCGGGTGCGCGAGGCCCGCGTAGGTGCCGCGCAGTTCCTCGGGGATGTCCGGGTGCAGCCGGGTGAAGCCGCGGACGTGCAACTCGTAGATCACCGAGTCCGCCCACGGCGTCTTCGGACGGTGGTCGTCCGCCCAGTCGTCGTCGTCGTGCACGACCACGCCCTTGGGGACATGCGGCGCCGAGTCCCTCTCGTCGCGCACGGTGTCCGCGACGTGCTGCTGCGGCCAGTCCCGCACATGCCCGTACACCTCCGGCGGCAGGCCGAAGTCGCCGTCGACGGCGCGCGCGTACGGGTCGAGGAGCAGTTTCGCCGGGTTCCAGCGCGCGCCGGTCCACGGGTCCCAGCGGCCGTGCACCCGGTAGCCGTACCGCTGTCCGGGCATCACGCCCGGCACGAAACCGTGCCAGATCTCGTGCGTCAGCTCGGTGAGCCGCACACGGGTCTCGCGGCTGTCGGCGCCCCGCCCGTCGAACAGGCACAGCTCCACCGCCTCCGCGCCGCCCGCCCACAGCGCGAAGTTGGTGCCCACGACCCCGTCCGGGCCCGCGCGGAAGCGCGCCCCGAGCGGTGTGGGCGCGCCCGGCCACACGGGCACGGCCGGGAGCCGACTGCCGTTCAGCACGGCAGCCGGGCGCACGGACCGTCCCTCGTCCGCCCGCTCCTCCTGCACTGCCTCCTGCTCGGCTGCGCTGGACACCTGTCAGCCTCCCGCGGCTCGGTGGGACGAGACGGAAAGAGGGCGCGCGGTGTCCCGCCCCTTCCTGGCTTGTTCGCCTCCGGGGTGCCTCAGCCGGCGCCGACGGGCCGACCGTGCGCAGCCCTTGGGGCCTCCGCGCGCTCGACCTGTCGACACCGGCGCGCCCCTGCGGCTCACGGGCGCGGCTCCCCATCGTGTCGTCCTCCCCACTGTTCTGCCCAGAGCGTGGCTCGCACTCACGTTTCCCCAGGAGGGGCCGGGTCGTTGGGATCACCGTGATGCACGTACAGACGCGCGCGCGGCGCGCAGCAGCCGCACTGGCCGCGGCACTGACCTGGGCGGGTCTGCTGGCAGGCTGCACGTCCCACGGACTCGACGACGTGATGGGCAAGCCGCCCGCGTCCGAGGACGCCATCCGTGTCACTCCCGACGACGGCAGCAAGGACGTGCGCGCCGACCGGCGGCTTCGGGTGCGGGTGTCGGACGGCCGCCTTGAGTCGGTGACCGTCGTCAGGTCCCAGGACGGGCAGGACTCCCCGGTGCCCGGGCACCTCTCCGCCGACGGGATGGTCTGGCAACCCGACCGCCCGGGTCTCGCCCTCGCCGCCAAGTACCGGGTCGACGCCGTGGCCCTCGACGGACAGGGCCGCCGCTCGGCCCGCCACACGACCTTCACCACCTTCGTCCCCGACGAGCGGTTCATCGGATACCTCACCCCGGAGAACCGATCGACGGTGGGCACCGGAATGATCGTGTCCGTGCAGTTCAACCGGGCGATCACCCACCGTGCCGCGGTCGAGCGCGCGATCCACGTGACCGCCAGGCCCGCTGTCGAGATCCGGCCGCACTGGTTCGGCAAGGACCGCGTCGACTTCCGGCCCGAGAGGTACTGGAGGCCCGGCACCCTGGTCACGGTCGGGCTGCGGCTGCGCGACGTGGAGGGCGCGCCCGGGGTGTACGGACTCCAGTACAAGAACGTCTCGTTCACCGTCGGCCGCAGCCAGGTCTCACGCGTCGACGCGGCCGCGCACACCATGCGGGTTCGCCGCGACGGACGGCTGATCGCCACCGTGCCCATCACCGCGGGCGCCGCCAAGACCACCACGTACAACGGGAAGATGGTGGTCATGGAGATGCTCCAGGTGACCCGCATGAACAGCCGCACGGTCGGTTTCGGCGGCGAGTACGACATCCCCGACGTTCCCCACGCCATGCGCCTGACCGAGTCCGGCACCTTCGTGCACGGCAACTACTGGGCCCCCGACGCCCCCGGACACGCCAACGTCAGCCACGGCTGCGTGGGCCTGAGGGATGTCAAAGGCGGCCGCTCCGACACCCCCGCGGGCTGGTTCTTCGACCGCAGTCTCGTCGGCGACGTCATCGAGGTCGTCCACAGCAAGGACAAGAAGGTCGCTGCCGACAACGGGCTCGGCGGGTGGAACATGAGCTGGAGCGAGTGGAAGTCGGGCAGCGCGGTGCGGTAGTGCGGCACAGTTGCACGCGGGGGAGCGTATCCGGCGTCCCCGATGCGCCTGCGCGCGGCCCCGGTTTGGGACTGAACAGTGACAATCGCGGGGAGTCATCGGGCCAGGGGGTGTGATTAATTTGCGCAATGCGCGCGCGGGTCGCGAGCCAGAGCCGCATGGACGCGCCAGTGACGAGAGACCGTGGGGGTCCCCCCTGCTCGAGCGAAGCCGAGGGCTTGGGGGAACGCGGAGGCCCGAAGGGCCTGGCACGGTCGGTGTCTCGCCACGAAGAAATGTCGGGGTGTGCGGGCCTCAACAGGCCGTGCGAGGGGAGAAAGAACGTGAACGGGCGACCGATACGGGGGGCGTCGGTTAGTGCGCGGAAGCGTGGACGCAGGGGGCTGCCGGCACTGATACTCGGTGCCCTCCTGCTCACCGCCACCGCGTGCGGCGGGGGAGGGAACTCCGGTGCCGGGGCGGGGGACGCGAAGCCCAAGGACTCCGCTACTGCCGGCAGCAAGCAGTCGCAGGCCGTCGTCACCATAGCCCCGAAGGACGGGGCCAAGGCCGTGGACACCAGCAGCGCCCTGAAGGTGACGGCAGCCAAGGGCAAGTTGACAGAGGTCAAGGTCGAGGACGCGAAGGGCCACGAGGTCGCCGGGAGGATAACCGGCGGGGGCGCCACCTGGACGCCCTCGACGCATCTCGCCGCGGCGACCACCTACAAGGTCCACGCGGTCGCCAAGGACTCCGCGGGGCTCACCTCCGCCGAGGAGTCCTCGTTCACCACGCTCACCCCGGAGAACACCTTCATCGGCAACTTCACGCCCGAGGACGGTTCCACCGTCGGCGTCGGTATGCCGTTCTCGATCCGTTTCACCCGGGGCATCACCCACCCGGCCGACGTCCAGAAGGCCATCACCGTCAAGACCGAGCCGGCCGTCGAGGTCCGCGGCCACTGGTTCGGCAACGACCGTCTCGACTTCCGGCCCGAGGAGTACTGGAAGGCCGGCACCAAGGTCACCGTCAACCTCAATCTCGACGGCGTCGAGGGCCGCCCCGGCGTCTACGGCAAGCAGGCCAAGACCGTGAGCTTCACCATCGGCCGCAGCCAGGTCTCCACCGTCGACGCCAAGACCCATCAGATGGTCGTCAAGCGCGACGGGAAGGTCGTCAAGACGATCCCGGTCACCACCGGCAAGCCGGGCTACGACACCTGGAACGGCCAGATGGTCATCAGCGAGCGCCTGGTCGTGACCCGGATGAACGGCGAGACCGTCGGCTACGGCGGCGAGTACGACATCAAGGACGTGCCGCACGCCGAGCGCCTGACCGACTCCGGCACCTTCATCCACGGCAACTACTGGGGTGGCGGCGCCTTCGGCAACTACAACGCGAGCCACGGCTGTGTCGGCCTGCGCGACGTGCGCGGCGGCTACGACAAGTCGGTGCCCGCCGCCTGGTTCTACAACAACTCGATGATCGGTGACGTCGTCATCGTGAAGAACTCCCACGACAAGACGGTCGCCCCCGACAACGGGCTCAACGGCTGGAACATGTCCTGGGACGAGTGGATCAAGTAAGCCCGATCCGGTGACCCGGGCCCGGTGTGCCGCTGTGAGCGAGCACACCGGGCCCGTCGTCGTTAGTGCCCGTTAACCTTCCTGCATGACTGTGCATCTCGAAGTCGCCGAGGGCGTGGGCACTCTCCGCCTGGACCGCCCGCCCATGAACGCGCTGGACGTCGCCACCCAGGACCGGCTCAAGGAACTCGCCGAGGAGATCACGCGCCGCGAGGACGTGCGCGCCGTGGTCGTCCACGGCGGGGAGAAGGTGTTCGCGGCGGGCGCGGACATCAAGGAGATGCAGGGCATGGACCACGCTGCGATGGTCCTGCGCTCCCGCGCCCTGCAGGAATCCTTCACCGCCGTCGCCCGCATCCCCAAGCCGGTCGTCGCCGCCGTCACCGGGTACGCCCTGGGCGGGGGCTGCGAGCTGGCGCTGTGCGCGGACTACCGCATCGCCGCCGAGAACGCGAAGCTGGGCCAGCCGGAGATCCTGCTCGGCCTGATCCCCGGCGCCGGCGGCACCCAGCGCCTCGCGCGCCTGATCGGCCCGTCCAGGGCCAAGGACCTGATCTTCACGGGCCGGATGGTGAAGGCGGACGAGGCGCTGACGCTGGGCCTTGTCGACCGGGTGGTGCCGGCTGACGAGGTGTACTCCGAGGCGTACACCTGGGCTGCCAAGTTGGCCCAGGGCCCGGCGATCGCGCTGCGCGCCGCCAAGGAGGCCGTCGACACGGGTCTGGAGACGGACATCGAGACCGGTCTCGCGGTGGAACGGACCTGGTTCGCGGGCCTGTTCGCGACCGAGGACCGCGAGCGCGGGATGCGCAGCTTCGTGGAAGAGGGGCCGGGCAAGGCGAAGTTCGTCTAGCTCTCCCGTCACCGTCCGTGCAGGGGTGCGGACTTCACTGCCTGACGTGAGAGTTGTTCAGGAAATTACCCTGATCCACTTGCAGTTGACGCGACGTCTCACCCGTGTCCCTCGATGGAGGGGTTTATCGCAGCCTTAAGGCAACCTTAAGGCTGTTATGTCGAAGGCGCGTGGCGATTGCCCCCAACCGGCCTGTTTTCACAGGTCAGTTGGGGTGCAACCGGCTCCGAATTGCAGCTGGCATATGCCTATCGAATCGTGTGGAAAGTGTGCTTCCGGGGGGCGTGTTCCGCCGTAACGCCACCGGACGGCGCGCTGGACGGCCATCATGGGTGCATGGCGGGGCTGGAGGGTATGGAACAGCCGCAGCGGCACGGGAGTGCGACCGCGGCGCGCTGGTCGCCTGCGGTCGAGGATGAACGGGCGCTCAGGGCACTGGAGTTGTTCGGAAACCCCACGGAGGCGGAGGTGCCGCTGCCGTCCCGGCCCGAATCCGCGGCCACCGCACGTCGGCTCGCCCAGGTCGTGATTCTGCGTCACTGGGGACTCACCCCGAGAACGACGGAGGACGCGGTTCTGCTCGTCTCCGAACTCGTCGGCAACGCGGTGCGGCACACGGGCGCGCGCATCTTCGGTTTACGCATGCGGCGACGCCGGGGCTGGATCCGTATCGAGGTCCGCGATCCCTCGCGCGGACTGCCCTGTCTGATGCCGGTGCAGGAACTGGACCTGAGCGGGCGCGGACTCTTCCTCGTGGACAAGCTCGCCGACCGCTGGGGCGTCGACCTGCTGCCGCGCGGCAAGACGACCTGGTTCGAGATGCGCGTCGCCGAGCGCTGACCGCGCGCCGCGCCCACCTGTCGTCTGCGACAGGTGCGACGAAGGGGCGTGCGGGCGGTTCGGGTGAGTGTGTGTCCGCGCGACCCGCCCCTCCCGCCATCGCCCCAATCGCCGGAATTCACACCACCTCGCCCTTAAATGGGAAGGGTGACCACGCCCGTTCCCCCCTCCCCACCGGACCGTGAGACGGGCACCGCGCCTACGGTGCCCGACCGCCGCGCGGCGCTGCGCGCGGGCACGGGACTCGCCGCAGCCGGTGCGCTCGCCGCCGCCTGTTCTCCGGGCGTCGGCACCGTCCACCGGCCCCCCCCGTCCCGCGCCACCGCCACCCCCAGCGCTCCGATCGCCCCACCCCTGCCCCGCGGATACCCGCAGCAGCCCGGTCAGATCGCCCACGGTCCGCGCAACCGCCCCCGAGTGGCACTCACCTTCCACGGCCAGGGCGACCCGCGCTTCGCCCGATCGATCCTCGACACGGCGGAGAAGGCGGGCGCCAAGATCACCGTGCTCGCGGTCGGCACCTGGCTCGACGAACAACCCGACATCGCCCGGCGCATCCTCGACGGCGGGCACGACCTCGGCAACCACACCCTGCGCCACCTCGGCATCAACACCATGTCCGAGACCGACGCGTACGCCGAGATCCAGGGGTGCGCCGACCGGCTGCGGCGCCTGACCGGATCCATCGGCACCTGGTTCCGGCCCTCCCGCGCCCCGCGGGCGACCGCGCTGGTCGAACGGCTGGCCCGGCTCAGCGGCTACCCGCACGTCCTGTCGTACGACGTCGACTCGCTCGACTACACCTCACCAGGCGCCTCCGCCATCACCCGCAAGGTGGCCGACGAGGCCCGCAACGGGTCCGTGGTGAGCCTGCATTTCGGATACGCGGACACGGCCACCGCCTTTCCCGCCCTCCTTCACGAACTCGACCGCCGCGGCCTGAGCGCGGTGACCACCACGGAGCTGCTGAGCTGATGCACCCCATGACCATCACGCGCGTACTGATCGCCGGCGCCGCGCTCGCCGCGCTCGCCGGATGCAGCAGTGGGTCCTCCCACCGCAAGGACGAGACCCTCCCTTCCAAGGGCCCCGCCAAACCCGCACAGCAGCAGATGACCGTCCGGACCCTGCCGGGCATGCCGCCCGTGCTCGACCCGAAGGACATCTACTCGGCCGACCGTCCGAACCAGCTCTCGTCGGTGGTCAAGGACTTCCCGTCCCGCATCTACGTCCCCAACACCAACTCCAACACCGTCTCCGTCATCGACCCCGGCACGTACGAGGTCATCAAGACGATCCCGGTCGGCCGCCAGCCCCAGCACGTCGTGCCGTCCTGGGACCTGAAGACGCTGTGGGTCAACAACGACCTGGGCAACTCCCTGACCCCCATCGATCCGAGGACCGGTGAGGCGGGCAAGCCGGTCGCCGTGCACGACCCGTACAACCTGTACTTCACGCCGAACGGCAAGTACGCGGTGGTGATGGCCTCCAAGGACCGCCAACTGGTCTTCCGCGACGCGCACTCCATGAAGGTGGCGAAGGCCGTGCCGGTCAGCTGCTACGGCGTCAACCACGCCGACTTCTCGCAGGACGGCCGCTACTTCATCGTCTCCTGCGAGTTCAGCGGCGAACTGCTCAAGGTCGACACCGAGAAGATGAAGGTGATCGGCCGGCAGAAGCTGCCGGTCCACGGGGCCATGCCGCAGGACGTGAAGGTCTCCCCGGACGGCAAGACGTTCTACATCGCCGACATGGTCGCCGACGGGCTGTGGATCCTGAACGGCGACACCTTCGGCCGGCCGTCCTTCCTGCGCACCGGCAAGGGCGCGCACGGCCTCTACGTCAGCCGCGACTCCCGCGAGATGTACGTCTCCAACCGGGGCGAGGGCACCATCTCCGTCTTCGACTTCAAGACCAACCGGCTGACCAGGAAGTGGCACCTGCCGGGCGGCGGCAGCCCCGACATGGGCGGCGTGTCGACGGACGGCACGGTTCTGTGGCTCTCCGGCCGCTACAACTCCGAGGTGTACGCGATCGACACCCGCACCGGTCGGCAACTCGCCCGCATCAAGGTGGGCAGTGGCCCGCACGGTCTCGCTGTCTACCCGCAGCCCGGCCGCTACTCGCTGGGGCACACGGGTGTCTTCCGGTGAGCCGGTCGGCGACGAGCAGCGCCTCCGACCCCACCGGACGGTAACCGGCCGCCTGGAACGCCCGCAGACTGCGGGCGTTCCCCGCCGACACCTGGGCCCACACCGGTTCGCCCCCGCTCAGCCGCCGCGCAGCCGAGACGAGCGCACGCCCCAGCCCTCGGTGCCGTGCGTCCGCGTCCACCTCGACGGCGACCTCGAGGCGCCCCGCGACCCCGCGCCCCAGCACGAGCACACCGCCCTGCGTGGCCCACACCCGCACGTCGTCCCGCTGCTTTTGGGAACGGACGACCCGCGGATGGCCGGGGTCGTGGATCTCCTCCAGCGGGAGCGGCGGCTCGCCCGGCAGCGGAGAGCCGACCACGAGCACGTCGATCGTGTCGGTCCTGCGCCCCGTCCGCTCCATGAAGGCGGTGAGGAACCGCGCGTTCATCGTGGCCGCCAGCATGTCGCAGTCGGTGCGCTCCAGCGTCTCGCGCACCCAGTCCGGGTCCTCGTCCGTGAACACGACGGAGTGCGCGGTGAAGGCGATGACCCCCGCGTCGCGGGGTGAGTGCTGGCGTACGACCGTGGTGCCGCCGTCCGGCGGAGGGAAGACGCTCCGTGCCGCCGCGTCCAGAATGTCCCGCAGACTGTCGGACATGAGTCCGTCTCCTCCGGCTTGAGTCTCCACCCACTGGAAGGCCCAGACTCGCAGACATGATCGAGAACGGCACCGGCCTTTTCACCATCGGCGAACTGTCCCGGGCCACCGGACTGACCGTCCGCACCATCCGCTACTGGTCGGACGAGGGTGCCCTGCCCCCGGTGACCCGCTCCTCGGGCGGCTACCGGCTGTACGACGCCCGGTCCGTGGCCCGGCTCGAACTGATCCGCACCTTGCGCGAACTGGGCCTCGGCCTGGACGACGTCCGCAGGGTGCTGGCCGGCGAGACGACCGTCGCCGAGGTGGCGGCCACCCATGTGGCGGCCCTGGACGCGCAGATCCGTGCGCTGAAGGTGACCCGGGCGGTGCTGTCGACCGTGGCACGACGCGGTTCGACCGCAGAGGAGATGACCCTGATGAACAAACTGGCACGGCTTTCGGCGGCCGAGCGCAAACGGATCCTGGAGGAGTTCGTGGAGGAGATGCTCCAGGGGCTCGACACCGTCGATCCGGAGATCCGGGAGCGGATGCGGCACACGGCGGTGGACCTGCCCGAGGACCCGACGCCCGAGCAGGTCGACGCCTGGGTGGAGCTGGCCGAGATGTTGCAGGAACCGGAGTTCCGGGCCCGGATGCGGAAGGCGGCCGAGCTCAACGCCGCCGACCGGGGGCCCGACGTTCCCGCCGGAGCGTCCATGTGGTTCGTGAAGCGTCTCGTCGAGCTGGTGGAGGCGGCGCGGGGGCGCGGTATCGCGCCCGAGGCGCCCGAGGCCGACGCCGTGCTGCGCGACCTGCTCGGCGACGCCGAGCCGGCCGCCGTGCTGGAACGCATGGAGACGGCCTTCGACGACCGGGTCGCCCGCTACCGCGAACTGCTGTCCGTCGCGAACGGCCGTCCCGCGCCGCCGCACAGGGAGGAGTTCGCCTGGGTGGTCGCCGCACTGAGGGCGCGGACGGGCCGTTAATCTGACCTCCGTCAGTAGGACGGCCGTACGACGGCAAAGGCACCAAGAAGGGGCGGATCGGTGGCGGACATCGAGGAAGCACGCAAGCAGTTCCAGCGGATCGATGCGGACGGTGACGGATTCATCACCGCCGCCGAGTTCAAGTCCGCCCTGGCCCAGGGGGGCGACTGGAACGTCACCGAGGCGGTCGCCGAGACCGTCATCAGCGCCCGTGACCTCAACGGCGACAAGGTCCTGTCGTTCGACGAGTTCTGGACGTACCTGAACAAGTGAGCCGATGACGAGGGGGCGCCCGCCCGGCAAGGGGCGGGCGCCCCCTCGTCATGGAAGAAGCCGTCAGTCGTGCGGTGCAAACCAGGAATAACCCGGACGATATCGGGGTTGGTGCTGCCCGCAAACGCTGTACAAGGACACCGACCCCCGGAAGGGCGAGGCCAGTCATGAAGATCGGCATCATCGGCGCGGGCAACATCGGCGGCAACCTCACCAGGCGGCTCACCGCCCTCGGCCACGACGTCTCCGTCGCCAACTCCCGCGGCCCGCACACTCTCACCGCGCTCGCGCAGGAGACGGGCGCGACCCCCGTCACGGTCGAGGAGGCGGCCCGTGGCGCCGAGGTGGTCGTGGTCACGATCCCGGTGAAGGCGGTGCCGAACCTGCCGTCCGGTGTGCTGGGCGGCGCGGCGGACGGTGTCGCCGTGATCGACACCGGCAACTACTACCCGAGGGAACGGGACGGAAGGATCGCGGGCATCGAGGACGAGGGGCTCACCGAGAGCCGCTGGACCGAGCGGCAGATCGGTCACTCCGTGATCAAGGCCTTCAACGGTACGTACGCCCAGGACATCCTGGAGCGCCCCCGCCCGGCCGGTGACCCGGACCGCATGGCACTTCCGGTCGCGGGTGACGACGAGGCGGCCAAGCGCCGTGTGAGGGCGCTCATCGACGAACTCGGCTTCGACACGGTCGACACCGGCGGCATCGACGACTCCTGGCGCCAGCAGCCCGGCACCCCGGTGTACGGCCTGCGGGCCGGCGTCGACGGGGTCACCAAGGCGCTGGCGGAGGCGTCGCCCGAGCGCACACCCGAGTTCCGCGGCTAGGACCTGTCCGACCGTTCCCGCCGGGCCCGACGCGAACGGTCGGACAGGCCCTGGCTCAGACGATATCCAGGGGCCGGTGCGGCCCGACCGGCAGCTCGACCTTCACGTCGTCTCCGGGCCGCACCACGCCGCCGCTGACCACCACGCCCATAATCCCGGACTTGAAGCGCACCCTTCCGCCGGCGTCCCGCCCGACGACCTGTTTCATGAGGCCCTTGCGGAAGCCGTCGATCTGCGCACACGGATTCCGCAGCCCGGTGACCTCCACCACGGCCTCGTCGCCGAGCCGCAGCAGCGTGCCGACCGGCAGCCCCAGCAGATCCACGCCCCGGGTGGTGATGTTCTCCCCGAGCTGTCCCGCGGCGACCTCGAACCCGGCCTCTCGCAGTGCGTCGAACAACTCCTCGTGCATGAGGTGAACCTGGCGCAGATTCGGCTGCGAGGGATCCTTCTCCATCCGGAACCGGTGTTTCACGGTCGTCCCCGCATGGACGTCCCCCTCCACCCCGAACCCGGCGACCAGTGTGACGCTCTCCCGGATGGGCTTGCTGAACGAGTACGTCCCGTTGCGGCTGACCGCGGCAACCGTCCCACCCATGGCGAAGCTCCCCTCTCCCACGGCTCCCGTCGAACCGCAGGTCAGAGCCTAGACGGTGCCTCCGTCCCGCCACAGGCTGCGCTCGCTCACCCTCCGGCCCACTGCTGCAGCGCGGCCTTGCTGGTGAAGTCGGCGACATTCTTGTCGACGGGGTCGGAGGTGTACTGGTGGAAGCGCCACGCCGCCTGGATGCGGGGCTTGCCCGCGGTGACGTAGTCGGCGATCCAGAGGCCGTCTCCCGCGTACGACGTGGTGTCGACGGTCAGCCAGAAGTGCCGGCTCGCGTACAGGAGAACGCGGTTGTGCGGCCGGAGTTCCTTGACCTTGCGGATGAAGCCGTCCTTCTCGGCGTTGCTCGCGTGCGTGCCGTCGCCGGTCGTCTCCCAGTCCACGGCCAGCAGGTCGCCCGCCTTCTCCGGGGCCTTGCTCACGAAGTACTCGGCCTGGGCCGTGATGTTGCCGGGCCACAGGAAGTGGTAGAAGCCGACCACGCAGCCGGCGTCCCGTGCGGTCTTCGTCTGGGCGGTGAGTCTCGGGTTCACATACGAACGCCCCTCCGTCGCCTTGATGAAGACGAAGGAGACGCCGTCCGTGTCGTACGCCGACGACTGGTACGCGCTGACGTCGATGCCGTGCAGCATGGGGCTCCCTGAAGTGCTCGTGGGGGCAGGGAATAATGCCTGATTCACCTTGGCAAGGGTGATATGCCCGATACGTTGGAAGTTCAGCCCTTGTCAGCCACCGAATTGAGGACCGAAGCCGACTTCGCCGCCAGTCCGAGGTGATCACGCCGGCATGGTCCCCGACAAGCAGCGGCTGGCCGCGCGAGAACCCCTTCCCATGCCCAACCACCGTGAGAAAAACGGCCGTTGAGCCCCCTCAGCCTTCCATGCGGACCGCAGATCCCGGTGCATGGCGCGAGGTGCGCACGGTCGGCGTCAGTCGCCCGGACGCCCACCCGGACAGCAGGCAGGCGACCAGGAATTCCACTTCGCCGCGATGAACCTGCGATGCCAGGCCAACAGGGTCCGGGAGTAAGCGCGAAGGCCTCCTGCGCGTGCGGGCCTGCGGCGGTCAGCGGGACGCGGGGAAGCCCAGGTCCACACCGGCCACCGTCTCGGCCGGGTCCGGCCAGCGGCTCGTGACGACCTTGCCGCGCGTGTAGAAGTGCACGGCTTCGCTGCCGTACATGCGGTGGTCGCCGAAGGCCGAATCCTTCCAGCCACCGAACGAGTGGTAGCCCACCGGCACCGGCATCGGCACGTTCACGCCGACCATGCCGGCTTCGACCTCCAGTTGGAACCGGCGGGCCGCGCCGCCGTCCCGGGTGAAGATCGAGCTGGCGTTGCCGTACGGGGAGCCGTTGATGATGTGCATGGCCTCCTCGTAGGTCTCCGCGCGGAGCACGCACAGGACGGGGCCGAAGATCTCGTTCCGGTAGGCGTCCGAGTCCGTGCTGACCTTGTCGAGGAGCGAGACACCCATCCAGTGCCCGTTCTCCAGGCCCTCGACGGTGAAGCCCCTGCCGTCGAGCACCACGTCGGCTCCCTGGGCGGCCGCGCCCGCGACGTAGTCCGCGACCTCGTCGCGGTGCGCCTTGGTGATGAGCGGGCCCATCTCGGACGTCGGGTCGTTGCCCGGGCCGATCTTGAGCTTTGTGGCCCGCTCGGCGATCCGGGACACCAGCGCGTCGCCCGCCGAGCCGACCGCGACCACCACGGAGACAGTATGGCGGTTCCTCGATATGTGCCATGCGCCCCTCGCATCAGGACATGATCGACGATGCTGACCCGACCCCACATACGTTTGGGGCATGAATTCCTCCGTGTCCGCCCGTCCTTTGAGGCCTACGGCAAACAGGAAGGCACGTCCGCCGTTCGGCCCCAGCTGGTTCGCGGCCGTGATGGGCACTGCCATCGTCGCCAACGCGGCGGTCACCCTGCCACGGAGCTTCCACGGACTGCGGACTGCCGCCACAGTGGTCTGGCTGGGCGCCGTGCTACTGCTGATCCTGCTGGCTGTCGGTTACCTCCGGCAGCGGGCGCTGAGGTTGCACGCCGGTGATCCGGTGATGGCCCAGTTCTTCGGCGCGCCGCCGATGGCGCTGCTCACGGTGGGCTCCGGGGCGCTGCTGCTCGGCCGGCGGCTGATCGGGCTTGAGGCGGCGCTGGACGTGGACTGGGTGCTGTGGTCGCTCGGTACCGTGCTTGGTCTTGTCACGGCCTGCACAGTGCCTTACCTGATGGTCACTCGGCACCGCTTCGCGCCGGACGCGGCGTTCGGCGGCTGGCTGATGCCGGTGGTGCCGCCGATGGTCTCCGCGGCGACGGGCGCGCTGCTTGTCCCCTACACACCGGCCGGGCAGCTGCGGCTCGCCCTGCTACTGGGCTGCTATTACTGGGCTGCTATGCGATGCTCGGGCTCGGCCTCGTCGCAACGCTGCTGGTGCTGGCAATGATCTACGGCCGCCTGGTGCACCATGAGGCTCCCGCTGGAACGGTGGTGCCTACGGTGTGGATCGGGGCGGGGGCGTTGGGCCAGTCAGTGACGCGCTCGGTGCGCTGGCCGCGGTAGCGCCGAGCGCGCTGCCCGCGCCCTACGCGCGAGGCACCGCGGTGTTCGCTCTGCTGGGCGGGATTGTGGTGTGGGGCTTCGCCATGCTGTGGCTGGTGCTGGCCACGGGGCTGACTGTACGGACGATCCGGGCCGGACTGCCTTTCGCGCCCACCTGGTGGTCTTTCATCTTCCCGGTCGGCGCCTGCGTGACCGCCACCGGCACCCTCGCGGCACGGACCGGCTCGGATGTGTTCGTCTGGACGGCCGTCGTGTTCTACGCGCTGCTCATTGCCGCCTGGGTGGTGGTGGCCGGCCACTCCCTACGCCACGCCACCAGGCATGTGCGCCGCCGGCCCCTCGCTGGGCACGCGCGCCGGCGGCCTGTCGAGCCGGACCCGCGGCTTGGCGTGGCAACCGTGCTCAGTGGCACCGTCCGCGCCACCACTGACGGCCGTCCGATCCCCGAGGCTCGCGTCACCCTCCTCGACCCGGCGGGAGACGTAGTCGGCGTCACACTCACCGCCGAGGACGGCTCCTACGCCTTCACCGATCTCGAAGGCGACCGCTACACCCTCGTAGCTGCGGGTACCCGGCCCAGGCAACGGCCCTCACCCTCGACGGCACCGGCCGTGGCGCCTTCGATCTGACGCTGGCACACGACGAGAGCTGAACAACTCGTCTGCCTGGTGGGCCTGCTCCACGCGTTCGGAGCGGGCACAGCGCAGTTGGTCGCGGTAGAAATCGCCCAGACAGGCGCGGTGCTGGGGCAGGCGGCGCGGCCGCGCGGCTGCCGAGGCCGAGCGGCCTTCCGGCAGCCGCGCGTGATGTCACGTCAGGTGCGAATCTCGTCCATTGCGCAACACTGCGAGTCGGGCCATTTGCTCACCCATGCCGCGCGTTCCGGCCAGAGGCGTGCGGGCGTGCGGCCAGATGGTGCGGACGAGGCTGACGTGTCGTGCGCCGCCGAGGGCAACGACGGGCTCGAGGTGCACGATTTCGCGCAGAGTTGCCTGCTCCAGGAGATCTCGGGCTGTTATGGCCTCGGCTGCACCATGGGGTGTGTCGTACGGCTCGATGACGTCGTCGAGGTCGAGCAGGCCGTGGCGTGCGGAGAGGATGAGTAGCCGGTCAGGCCGCAGTGCATCAGCCGCTTTGCGGCACGCACGGTGATAGGAGCTGACCATCCCCTCGTAGCGTGGAGCCCGTGATTGCAGGGGAAGTTGGGATTCATGGGGTCCAAGAAGAAGCCGCCGTACGACGCCGAGTTCCGTG
>NZ_JBVHHL010000072.1:24013-34238 GCF_055561075.1 Streptomyces sp. NPDC022910 | reverse complement strand
GCCGCTGCCGCTCCTGAGCCAGGGCCTGGGCCGGGACCTTCCGACTCTCGCGGTGGGTGCGGGCGTTGACCTCGGCGGTGAACGCGTCGCACGCCTCCTCCAGCTGGCCCCAGGAGGTGTAGGCGGGACGGAGGTTGACCTCGGTGGGCACCAGATCGCGCTTGGCGATCTTCACCGTGTTCTCCACCCCGCCCTTGGACGCCGGGTCGTAGGGGCGGCAGGTGCGCACGACGGTGCCGTAGTGGCGGCCGATCGCCACGATGTCGGGGTTGCGGACCGGAAGCTGGGCGATATGGGTGGTGGTGACGGTCTTCTCGTTGTCGGTCAAGCAGTAGGTCGGCACTCCGCCCAGGATCCGGAACGTGGCGTCCAGGCAGGAGGCGATCGTGGGGATCGTCTTGTCCTGCACCGGAATGACGACCCGGTAGCGCGACCAGGACAGCCACGCGCACCATAGCGAGATCTGACGCCCTGCTATCTCCGGGCCGCTGCCCCAGTCCCACTGCATCCAGTAGCCAGGCTCCGGAATCCAGGGACGGTGCACCCGGCGGTGCCCGGACTCGTAGGAACGCTTCGCCGCCGCGACCGCGCGCCGGGTCGTGCGGTCGGTGCCGGTGAAGCCCATCGCGACCAGCTTCTTGTGGACATGGTCCGCGCCGACCTTCCCGTGGGAGTCCTCGACCAGCTCCTCGATCTTCGGCAGGAAGACGTCGATCATCTTGGTCCGCTCGATGCGGGCCCGCGGATCGCGGCCGGTGCCGCGCAGCAGCACGTAGCGCCGGACGGTGTGGTGGTCGCAGCCGGCCAGCTCGGCCGCCTTGCGGTAGCTGCCCGTGAGGTCGTATGCAGCCAGAATCTCCATGATCTCCTCGTTCGTCTTCACGGACGACCACTCTGCAAGGTGGCTATCCGGGGCTCGTGGGGAGATCTCCTGTCCGCGACCGGGGAGGCTATCTGTCCGTCAGTGGGGAGCCCTCATGTCCGCCACTGGGGAGTTTTCCGTGTCCGCTCACAGCCAGGGTCGGCCTGCGAGGAGAGTCAGCCTCCGAGTGACGACCGGAAGACGGCGGAAGAGCACCGCGAAGTGGATCGGCGCAGGCGGCCGTGCGTTCGTCCCACGGCCCGCTGTCGAACATGAACGACGGGGCCACCCGGCGCCCCAACTGCCCGTTTCGGCCGTTCATTTTCCCGTTCACCTTCTGCTGGCGCTCGCTTTGCCCTGACAGAACGCTTTACGAACGGGAGGTGGGTGACTTGGCCCTTATCAGGCTCGTCCGCGTCAGCACGGACAAGCAGAAGACCCAGCGGCAGCACGACGCGCTGGCCCCCGCGACCAGGTCCCAGTCCCCGCCCACCGGCGTCCAGCACGCCACCACGTCCTCGGGCGACCACTCCCGACGCATGAACGCCCACCCCGCCGTCGACTACCCCATTCGGCCTGACGACCGGTCCGGGCCCGGGGCAACGGGGATGAGGCAGAAGACGTGGTGGCTACTTTGCACCGTGGGTCAAGGACAGGAGACCGGGGCCCACGTGCTTGGTCTTGGCGGTTTGCGGCCGACTTCTTTCTGTTTCCGGGTCCACAGAAGCCGGCCCCGCCGGATGCCGGGGGGGTTGGCATCGGCGGGGCCGAGCGGCTCGGGGCTGCCAGGGGGGAGGGCACCCACGAGCGGTCTGAGGTGCTGCTGCCCGCCTTTGGAGAACCTATGCGTCTTTTTTTTTGCCCGAGTTGCCTCCGCCCGGGGCCGGATCCAAGGAGCAGGTCCGCAACCGGCAGGTGTCGCGGGCGGTTTCAAGGGCACTCGGGGCCGGAATCGCCGCCGGGCACCGCTCCGGCGGCGAAATATTGACCACTTCCGGAGCGCGGCCCGCGGTGCATCGGGCGCCCGCCCGGGTAGGCGGAGCCCCGCACACCGTATGTAAGGGAGGACATTGTGTCGGCTGAGCAGACCCCCCTCTCCATCGATGTGACGGTGCCCCGGGAGGATGTTGCGCTGGTCATAGTGAAGGGTTTCCTGGACATCGACACGGCGACGGAGTTGCACCACCACCTCGCCAACCAGACGCACCACGGTCGACGGCATCTGGTGCTCGACCTCTCGTCGGTGCCGTTCATGGACTCGTCCGGCATCAACATCATTCTCAGGGCCTACAAGGAGACCCGGCAGGTCGACGGCTCCGTGGGGCTCATCGATCCGGCCCCCGCCGTACAGCGGATCCTCGACCTGACAGGGGTGAGCCTGACGGTGCCCTCCTTCAAGACCCTCGACGAGGCGCTCGCCGGGACGGGCGATTGCGCTGAGCCGGCCATGGCGGAAGGGGCTGTCCTCGGGGACGCCGACGCGCTCTGACGAGGCGCGGCGTCGACCGCCCGGCGCCGTCCGTCCTGCGCGGGCATTCGCGCAGGACGGACGGCCGACCGCGGCGCGCTCGGCATCCCGCGGGCCGCGGCTGTCGTCCCCCGGCTCACGCTGTTGCACACCCTCGATGCCAAGACCGGTGCCATGATGGGCATCCCGCTGCGGCAGGACATCGAGGACCACACCGCCGCGCTGCCGCCCGGGTCGGCCTTGTCTTTTACACGGACGGTCCAGTGGAGCGGCGGGCCTCGGGAATCGACCCGGGGATCGAGCGCCTGACGGTCGCGATGTCCGGGCTTGCCACCCCGGATCTGGACGGCGAACCGGACGCTGCCGCCGACCGTGTGCTCGAGCCGATGCTGCGGGACTCCTCACGCGACGACGACGTGTGCCTCTTGCTGTGCCACGTCGACAGTGAGTCGGTGACCGTGCCCGCGCCGGCGACGGCCGGGCGTCCCTGACGGAAGGACCGAGCGGCCGTCGTCCCGTCACCGCCCCGGCCGGATGTGCGGCTACACCGCGAGGCTCGTCGACCTGCGGTCGGCGGCCTCGGCCGGCGCCCTCCGTCCCTGGGCGGTGACACACAACTGAATCTCCCGCCTGCTGTGGGGATGGGCCACGCGCTCCAGCAGTCCCGCCGCGTCCAGCCTGCTCGCCGCGGGCAGCGCGATACCGAGCGTCTCGGCGAGCGCGCGAGAGTGACTTCCGGACGGTGCCGGACGGGCGGCCGGGAGCGCCTTCGACTGGCGCCTGGACAGACGCGGGCTGACCGCATCCGCCGCCGAAGTCCACAGCGTGACCAGGTCGTGTACCCCGGCCGCCCCTGAGCACACAGCCGAAACAGCCTTCCTGACGGGATCTTTGCATCATGCACCGATTGGGAACGTATCCGGGCGAACAGGTTTATTTTCATTTGATCCCGGGGGCGTAGCCGCCGTCTTTCTGGCAACCGTCACTAAGGGGACCGGGCGACAGCGCGACGAACGACGGCGACCGGCCGGTGCGCCGGCCCCGGGGAAGGACGACATGGCAACCGAGCCGCGTTGGGACGACAAGGCCGGGCCGTTCGAGACGGTCGAGAACCTCAGGGCCGACTTCGACGGTGGACTGCGCGACGTGACGGAGGCACGGCTCGCCGCCGAAGAGTTCCTGCGCAGGCTCGCGCGCGTCTCGCCCCCGACGAGTCCGGATCATTGGAACGACATCCTGCTGGTGGTCGACGAACTCGCCGCCAACGCAGTGCAGTACGCTCCCGGCCCCTTCGCATTGCGGATGCGACCGACGTTCGACGGGGTCCATGTGACGCTGCACGACACCAGTACGACGCCTCCCTCGCCGCGCCCCTTCCGCCCGGGCCGCCCCGGCGGCATCGGCTGGCACCTCGTGCACACGCTCTGCGACCAGGTGAGCGTCCTCGTCCACCCGGACGGCAAGGACGTGCACGTCTTCCTCCGCTGGTAGCGAGCGGCCCTCGTCAGGCGACCCACCGCCGGGTCTCGGAGCCGCCCGGAGCGGTGCGGCCCTCCTGCGCGACGGGCTCGGCCGAGGCCGATGGACCGGTGTCGGAGCAGGGTTCGGGAACGGCGCGCAGACGGCGGGCGTGCCGTGCGCCCACGGTGCCGCGGGGACTCAGTATCCGTTCCTCGTACCGTCCCATGGCCAGTACCAAGCACAGCATGGACACCGGTATGAGCAGCGCTACCGCAATCATGAGGGCTCCCTCCACAGGGCTACCCGTTCCGCATTGCCGCACTTCGCCCATAAAAACACCCATGGACGCATCTGCTTGGGCGGACATCCGTCATCTGCCGCAGGTGGGAGTCGAATCGGCGCCTCGTGACCGCCGCGGACCCGATGCGAGTTTCACCGGACCGTCGACTTGCCGATCGAGTTGCCTGACGATTCCGTCAGCGAATACCCGTGCCCTCGCAGGCCATTCGAGGTCGCGGCCGCGCCAGGGGGGACGCTGGTCGAGACAGAGGCCGATACCCGGCGCATCCATGCGACGGCGGATCATCAGCAAGGCACAGCCGCGCGCCGTCTCGGGGATCAGAATTGCGGCGGCAGCCCAGAGGTCCACCACGCGGCCACGCCTGTCGGCGACGACGACCAGGCAGGGAGCACCGCCTCAGGCCGCCAGCGTGGACGCGAGTTCGGTCGCTGCCTCGGCGAGTTCGGCGTCCGGCTCCGCGAGCAGCTGGCGCAGGACGTCTCGGTCGGCGCGTACGGCGCGGCGGGCCTCCCGCTCCCAACCCACGTAGTCGTGGTGGTAGTTGAGCAGCTTGGGATAGGCGGAGGCCGTGCTCTCCCACTGGCGGGCGTCGGCGATGTTCTTGAGCAGCCGGACGATCTGCGCTCGACAGGTCACCTGGGGGAGCCGGGCCAGTTCCCACAGGAAGGGGACCGTGGCGGCCGTCGCCTGGTCGACCACGAAGCCGTACTGACAGATTCGTTCCCTCAGAACGCCGAGGGACTCCCTGGCGGTGGGTTCGTCACCCCAGGCGACGTTGTGGAGCAGGACCGGGATGGCTTCCGCGGAGCCGCTGGAATCCTTGATGGTGTCCCATGGCACGTGCCCCAAGTCCTTCAGTGGTGTGGTCATTTCCGCTCCCCGCAAACAGTGTGGGGCAGGGCCCCGGTCGTCCTTCCCGTCGCAGCGGCGCGCGCGGCGTCGTGACCTGAGCGTCGGGCCATGCCTGCCCAGGGCGCCGCCCTATGCCGGAAGGGCCCCCGGTGTGCAGGTGATGACACGGCATCTCCCTGATGCGACGTCAGTGTGCGGCGTCAGTCCTGCCATTGACGCCACCGCTATTATTCACGCAGTCAGCATCATCTGCAATTGCATGGGAAATTGCACGATGGGTAGGAGAACCACGGGACCACCGTGGTGCGCGCAGTCCCTTGTGCGCGCCGGCACCCGGTGGCAGAACGTCAGCAAGGAGACTGTGGTGCCTTCAGTGCCAAACGGAGTGCGGGCCAGCGCGTTGGACGCGCGCTGGATCAAGAGCCGGCACAGCAATGCCGAGGGCAACTGCGTCGAGGTGGCCGCCCTCGCCGACGGGGCGGTCGCGATGCGGAACTCGCGCGACCCGGACGGGCCCGCGCTCGTGTACACACCTGCCGAGGTGGCCGCCTTCCTGGCCGGCGCCAAGGACGGGGAGTTCGACCACCTGGTATGAGCCTGCCCCGGACGGCAGAATGCTGTCGGCACATGCGGCGAACCCGGGCGGAGTGCGATAATGCACGCGTGTTGTCTGCCGGCCAACGGGGAGTCAGGATGTCCGCCGAGTCCCACCGCGTCTCCCGCCTCGAACCGTATCTCAACCGGACGGAACCCGCTCCGACTCTCCTGAAGATGCTGGTCGGCGTGCAGTTGGCCGGTATACGCGAGGACGCCGGCCTCTCCCAGGAACAGGCGGCGCGAGCGCTCGGATTCAGCCCCGCGAAGCTGTCACGCATCGAGGCCGGCAAGGGCCGCAAGCCGCCCACGGAAGGCGATGTACGTGCCCTGCTGGAGCTCTACGGCGCCGACGCGTACGAGGCCTCGGTCCTCGTCAGGCTGCTGCAGCGCGCCGGTGAGCCCGGCTGGTGGCAGCGCTACGACAAGCGGCTGATGCCCGAATGGTTCGACCGCCTGGTCGGGCTGCAGGAGGCGGCCGCCGCCATCCGTACCTTCGAGATCCAGTACGTCCCCGGTCTCCTGCAGACCGGGCCCTACACCCGGGCCGTGGTGGAGCGGGGTCTGCCGACGGCGTCGGCCGCCGAAGTGGAGCGCCGGGTGGAGCTGCGGATGCGGCGGCGGCAGCTGTTGCTGCGCCCGGACGCCCCTCAACTGTGGGCGATCGTCGACGAGTCGGTCCTGATGCGGGTACTGGGCAGCCCTGAGGTGATGCGCGAGCAGCTCGAGTATCTCGTCGAGATGGCTCAGCGCTCTCATGTCACCCTGCAGATCGTGCCGTTGGACGTGACGAACGCGTCGGCTCCCGCGATCCCCGTCACCTACCTGCGCTTCGGCGGCCTCGATCTGCCGGACATCGTCTACTTGGAGCACATCAGGAGCGCCAATTTCCTTGAGGACCGCGAGGAGACGGAGGAATACCGAGTGGCACTCGACCGCCTCGCCGACGAAGCCCTCAACCCCCGCGAGTCGCTGGCCCTGGTGCACAGAACGCTGGAAGAGCGTTACCCCGTCGGCTGACCGAAGGCTTGGGCGTCAGCGGAGGCGTCCCACTCCACCGAACTCGATCCATTCCTGGGTGAGCTGGCGGGGCGCCACCTCCGAGTCGGGCCGCCAGGTGGACACCTCCACCAGGCCCGGTTCCAGGATGTCCAGCCCCTCGAACCAGGCGGCGACGTCCTTCTCCTGGCGTACGCGCCCCCAGTGCCCCTGCGTGGCCTGGTCCATGAAGTCGGTGACGAAGTCACGGACCTTCGCATCCTCACTGACGAGCTGGCACATCACCATGAAGCTGCCCGGCACGAGGCGTTCGGTGAGGCGGCGGACGAGCGCGGGCGGTCCGTCGGTCTCGCTGTCCGGGATGCAGTGCATCACCGAGTTGAAGAGCACGGCCACCGGCTGCGAGAAGTCGATCAGGCGGCGGGTCTCGGCGTGGGAGAAGATCGCCTCCGTGTCCCGCATGTCGGCCTGGATGACAGCGGTGCGCTCGTCCTGCTCCAGCAGGGCCCGGCCGTGCACCAGCACCATCGGATCGTTGTCCACGTACACCACATGGGTGGTGGGGTCGACTTGCTGCGCGACCTGATGGACGTTGTCCTGGGTGGGCAGTCCGGATCCGTGGTCGAGGAACTGCCGGATGCCATGGTCCTCCGCCAGCGTCCGCACGACCCGCTGCAGGAAGCGCCGGTTGTTCAGCGCGAGCGCCCGCGTACTGGGCACGACCTTGTCCAGCTCCTCGCACGCTGCCCGGTCGGCGGCGTAATTAGTCGTACATTCGGGCGGCCGTCGGCACCGTGGCGTCGATCGACGTGGACAACTGCCTGCCAGACTGCATCGTTCCCCCAGGTCCGGGCCGTGCCGTCGGAACCGGCTCGGCGGGCACTCCATCCTAGAGAACCGGCGTTTGCCGATGCCAGTCCCCGAACGAAGGACGTAGGAACGACAAGTACCGCTCGCCACAGGAGCGAAGGGCACGCCGACGCGGGACGTGCCATGTCTTACCGTTCAGTAATATCGGCTCCCCCAGGCCTCGAAGGAGGAACCGTGTCCCGGTCGGAACGCTCTCCCCTTTTGCTCGCGGGAGTGTTGGCCGCCGCGGGCGTCGGTCACTTCGTCTCACCGCAACAGTTCGACGCGATCGTCCCGCGCGCCCTGCCGGGGTCGGCACGTGCCTGGACCTAGGCGAGCGGCGCTGCCGAACTGGCACTCGCGGCCGGGGCGGCACTGCCCCGTACACGTCGTGCGGCGGCGCGGGCGGCGGCCGCCTTCTTCGTCGGTGTGTTCCCGGCCAACGTGCAGATGGCGGTGGACTGGCGGGACCGTCCCGCGCCGCTGAGGGCAGCGGCCCTGGCCCCGGCTTCCGCTGCAGGTGCCTCTCGTACTGTGGGCCCACGGCATCACCAAGAAAGCGGAGGTAAAGGCATGACGGGACAGGTCGAAGTGGGCACCAGGGTCGAGGACTTCGCCCTTGCGGACGAGTCCGGTAGGCAGCGACGGCTGTCGGAACTTCTCGCCGACGGTCCGGTGGTGCTGTTCTTCTACCCCGCCGCCCTCACCCGGGGCTGCACGGCCGAGGCGTGTCACTTTCGTGACCTGGCCGCCGAGTTCACGGCCGCCGGCGCGCGGCCGGTCGGCATCAGCGGTGACCCGGTCGAACGCCAGCAGGAGTTCGCCGGACGCCATACGCTCGGCTTCCCTCTGCTGTCGGACGAGGACGGGACGGTGCGAGAGCGGTTCGGGGTCAGGCGCGGTTTCTCCGTCGCCCCCACCAAACGCGTCACCTTCGTCATCGACGAGGACCGCACAGTCCTGGAAGTGGTGCGCAGCGAACTGCGGATGAGCGCGCACGCCGACCGGGCGCTCGCCGCCCTGCGTGCCCGCAGAAGCTGACGGCACGCGTCGGCACACCGCACCTGACATCACCTGCGGCTGGGCCGGATCGGCGGCGGGACGGGCGCCTCGTACCGCCGCCCTCGGTGCTCGGACCCCTGGCTCACGCCCTGTTGCGGGTGAGGCGGAGGGTGGCGTTGACGGTGGTCAGACCGCGCATCATGCTCATCTGGTTCCAGACGATGCCGAACTGCTCGCGATCCACGGTGAACTCCGCCTCCAGCGTGACGGCGTCCGCGTCGGCCTGTGCGATGCGCGCGGTGAAGGACTGGGGCCGGCTGATGCCGCGCACGGTCAACTGGCCGGTGATCTGCGCTGTGTCGCCCGACCGCGCCTCGGCGCTGCGGACCGCGAAGGTGATCTCGGGGTGCTGGTCGGCGTCCAAGAAGTCGGTCGAGCGCAGGTGCTGGTCGCGCTTGGCGTTCTTGGTGTCGAGAGAGGTGGCGTCCAGGGTGATGGTGCCGCTGGCGGTGCCATCGGACTTGACCTCTCCCTGACCGCTCACGGCGGTGAAGGAGCCCTTGACGGTGACCAGCCCCCACATCGTCTTGTGCCGCACGGCGACGGTGGAGGCGGTCCGGTCGAGTTGCCACAGTCCGGTTTCGACGGCGACGGTCATGAGCGTTCTCCAGAAGAAGAGGGGGAGGCAGGGACGACGACTGGGTCATCCAATTTTGGATGACCTCACGCTAGCCTCTTCTTCAAATTTGAACAACTGGCTCGTCCAAATATGGACGACGACCGTCCCGCACCCCCTCCCGAGTACGACTCCGGGGTGCCGGACGCCGGCTCAACGATCGGCATCCTGCACCCCGGATCGACTGCCCCGCGCCGCCGCGCGGTAACCCCTGTCAGTACCCGGGGAAGACCTGTCGCAGCACATCCAGCGTCAGCGCGCCACCCGTGAGCGAGACGCCCGGCGGGGTGTGCTCGGGGGCGTGACGGCCGGTGGTCAGCCGCAGCCACCACTCGGCCGGCGCGACAAGCACGCCGTCGAGCCCGGCCGGCTCGTCATCGGTGAGCGCGACCGCATCGCCCAGATCGAGTCCGAAGGAACGCTCGGGGGAAGTCAGCCGGACCGCGAGGCGCATGTGACGGCCGTCCAGGGCATCGGTCCTCCCGATGAAGCCGAGGAGCATGCCGGTCTGGCCCAGCAGCGGTTCGACCGCGGCCGCCGCGAGGGTCGCCGCCGGATCGAACGCGACCTCCACGTCCCAGGTGTGATGCGTGAACTCACCGAGCCGCAGCCCTGCCGCGGTCGCCACGTCGACCGGCGCGGGAAGGAAGCCGAGATCGATGCGCAACTCCTGCCGCGTCTGCGCGTCAAGGCTTTCGTAACGGGTGACGAGCCCCTCGTTGGCGGGCCCGAAACCCTCGGCCCGCTCGGCCGGGCTCATGGCGTCCCAGCGCGCCCAGACCGACTTGTTGAAGTCGCCGTCCGCCGGGCCGGCGCCCTCCAGCGCGCGGTCGAGCGCGGCCAGACCGATCTCCGCGCCGCTGCCCAGATGGCTGAGAACCTGCGACACGTCCCAGGCCGAGGCCCCGGATGTCCGGGTGAGGTCCTCCGGGCCCAGCCCGCGCACCACCTCGGTCAGGTGGTCGTGCCCACTGCGCAGGGCGTCGATGATCTGGTCGGCACGGTCGGTCATGGTCAGCCTCCGAAGCAGGAAGGACCGGCGTGGGGGGGGGGGGGGGCCCCCCCGGGGGCCCCCCCCCCCCCCCCCGGGGGGGGCGAGAACCGTGTTGTGAACACCAACGAAAACCCGCACGCACCGGCCGAACGGCCGGGCGCCGCCGC
>NZ_JBVHHL010000072.1:0-24003 GCF_055561075.1 Streptomyces sp. NPDC022910 | reverse complement strand
GGCCCCCCCCCCCCCCCCCCCCCCCCCCCCCCCGCCCGGGGGGCCGGGGGGGGGGGGGTCGGGCCCCGGGGGGCCCCGGGGGGGGGGGGGCGGGGGGCCCCCCGGGGGGGCCCCCCCCCGCCCCCACGGCGGTCTGGAACGAACGCTTTGTGAACCCCATCATGTACCCGTCGATGACCGTCTCAACGGGCCGGTCGGCCCGGGCGGCGGCGCCCAGCGCGACGAACAACGGGATGTAGTGGTCCGCCGTCGGACGGGCGTACGGCATTCCCGGCGCCCGGGTGCGGAACGTGGCGAGTTCGTCCACGTCCCCGCGGACGAGGGCGTCGGCGACCCAGGCGTCGACCGGCTCCGGTGTGAAGGAGCCGGTGACGGCCTGCCGGCGGTCCGTCAGGACGCGGGGCACTCCTTCCAGGCCAGGTGGTAGACGGTGCTGATGTCACCGTCCGTCGAGTCCATGGTCATGAAGCTCGTACTGCCGGGCGCCGACGTGCCGGCGCTGACGCGGAGTTCGGTGTTGATGTTGAAGTTGCGCTGCACGCCACAGGGAGCCCAGACCAGCTGTGCCCAGTCCGTGGTGTCCGTCGCCTGCCAGTTGTCGTTGTACGGCCCGCTGAACGGGTGGGTGATGGCCGCCGTGTTCGACGAGCCCTGGAAGTAGTACGAGGCCTTCTCCGTGCTGCCGGCGCCGCGCTGGAGCGAGGCGAAGCCGCGGTAGTCCGCGCTGGCGATGGCGTACGTGAAGCCCTGCGGCACATGGACGATGAGGTTGAGCTGGCAGTTCTTGCGGAACGCGGTGGGGTCTGAGTTGCCGCCGACCTGGGCGAGGTAATCGCTGTAGGTCACCGTGAAGGCGGTGTTGTCCGGGGAGACGGCGACCGCGGCGCTTCCCTGCGGGCAGCCGGATCCGTTCACCGTGGCGATCTTGATGACGATCCTGTCCGGGGGCGGGTCGACGATCCCGGAGGAGGGGTCGTGGGCAGGCAGTGCGGTGGCGAGGAGCGCCGCTGTCGCGCCGCTCAGGAGCAGTCCACCAGCCATGATTCTCCCATCCGTTGCATCGGTGTTCCGGCGGCGCGCGCCGCCGGGTGTTGGGGGGTGCGGCCCCGTGCGTGTGCGCGGGGCCGTCGCTGACCAGTGCGTTGGATCAGCTGTGTGTCATGCGCATGCCAGACCGAGAGCCATGCGCACCCCAGTCTGTGAAGGGGCTGTGAAGACCTGGAGCGACCGCATCGTATGTACTCCGGCGCACGACCGGAACGGCCATCTCCGGCCAATCGCCGTGCCCGAGGGAAGACGGCCGCGTTACGCCCACGGCCCGACCCCACGGCCGAGCAGGGGAGCCATGCCTCACAGCCCGATGACTCGCGGATCTTCCGCGGGCGTCCTCACCTACGGCCCGGGCGCAGCTGACCCGTCCTGCCGACGCGTTGTGGCCCGTGGGGAATACGGGACTGCGCCCCTTCACCCGTACCGTCGTCATCGGGCGCGGGCACTGGCAGACCGCCGCGGCCGCGGTGCTGCGCTGGGGCGTCGGGCGGCGAAGCGGCTTCACCGTGAAAGGCCACGGCGGGGAGGGGACCGGGTCGTCGAGGGGGCCGAGTACCGCATCACGGCCGGGGTCGGTCCGTGTGTGGTGCGAGAGCCGGTCTGGACAGTCGCCGTCGTCGGCACTCCGGACCGGTGCGGCTTCGCCTACGGCACCCTGCCCGGCCACCCCGTGAGCCGAGAGCGCAGATGATGGCCCACCGCCCCACACCATTGCACTAAAAGAAGCCACTTCCGCCCAAACTCGCATGATCCGCCGCTAGTCTCTCCTCCTGCCTGGGCCCCGTGAGCCGCAAGCCCCAGGCCTTCCGGGGGAAACCTTGCTCTTCGTACACGGCGGCCCCGCCACCGCCATCGTCAAGGGACCGACAGGAGAGTCCGTGGTCCTGCTCTCCGGCGAGCTGCCTGCCGACCTCACCGACGCCGCCATCGGTGAACTGCTCGACCTCGCGGCCGCCGTGCTCAGCGAGGAGGAAGTCGCTCTCTTCGAGCAGTGCCTCGCCATGCTCCGCCGCGGCGAGGGTCCCACTCCGCAGCGCATCGAGATCAACGGTGCCGTGCTCACCGTCTACCGCGAATGACCCGTACCCCTGCCGCCGGGCACCGGGGATGCGCTCGTACACAATTACAGGCGTCCGGACCATGGTCACCCGCCCCTGGGAAGGGCACCATCACGCCATGGCAACAACCGCGCACCCTGACCACCGCTTCACCTTCCGGGCAACCGCATGAGCTCGGCCCGCATCCCCGGCCTGATCGTGCCGTTCGTCTTCCTGTTCGCTCTCGCGGCCGGTGCGGTGTGGTACTGGCGACATCGCGGCGATTAGCCGCACAGCGGCAGACGGCTCAACTCTGCCCTCGTTCCGCCTGTTCGCGCAGGAACGTAGTGATCTGGCAGACCAGGCCCTCGGACCCGCTGTCGGTGCGGGTTCCCGAGCCGGGCAGGCCGTCCGGGGCCGTCATGTCGCCGGACCACAGATACCGGTCGGCCCATTCGTCGTCCGCCTTCAACTGCACCTGGATGTCGACGAGATTCAGGGAGGACTCCGAAGCGGCGGCGTACAGGACAGCGGTCGCGCGACGCAGCGGGTAGAGATCGAACCCCTCGATGAATTGCGAGTTGCGCCAGTCGAGGAAAGCACTCTCGCCGTCGGAACCAGTACGGATGTCGAGTTGACCGTCTTCGAGATGGAGGCCGACAAGTTCCTCCATACGATTTTCGACGGTCACCCGGAAGCGGAAATAGATCAGGCCCTCGGCGGCCTCGTCGCGCCCCCGCGGCGGTTCGGCCTTTTCCAGGCCGTGGACGCGGACGCGCAGACCGGCATGCTCGTCCGAGCATTCCTGCCAGTCGCCGATCACATTGGGCTCGCGCACGCTCCACCTCTCCACTTCCGCGCCATGTTTCCTATCTGCGCACACAACAAAGTGTCAAATGCAGGGAACGTCCCCTGGCCAGCGAATTTGCCCCGCTTGATCACCGATCAAGCCGTGCGCAGGAAGGATCCACCGACAGACACGCGGAAGACGAACCCGCACGTGTCACACATCACGTCCGCCGCCGGCCCGGAGCCGGTGGTCCGGCCCGTCGTCACAGTGACGGCTGGCACACTGCACGCCATGGCCCAGATCACGCCCGCCCGCGCCCTGCTTCTGCTCGTCGGCGGGCTGGTCTGTCTGACCACCGCGAGCGGCGCGCTGATCGGCGCGCTGATCGGCGGCGCCCGGACCGCTGCCGTCACCGCGGTATGCGCGGGCGCCGCAAGTGCACTCGGCGCCCTCTTCTTCCGCCGACGTGCACTGGCACACTTCGCAGCGGCCCGGCGTGAGGCCGGGATCCGTGGCTACGCCGAAGGGATCGCACACGGGGTGCTCCTCCACGTCGCCGCGTACGAGGCCGCGGTCTTCCCGCACACCGGCCCCATGGGAGTCACCTCCGAGGAGCGTGCCGCCCGGCGCACCGTCGCCTATCGGATGGCCGCGCTGGACGAAGTGCCCCAACTCGTGCGGGAGGCCGCCGCGGACGCGCTCGCCGTCCTCGACGCCGCCGACCGCACCGGCACCGAGGAGGCCCTCGCCCAACTCGCCGCCGTCGTACGGCAGGAGTACGCCCGCCCCTGAAGAGCGCGGCCATTCCTCTTTCTTCTTCGCCTTTCCTGTGCGGACGACATGTCCCCGCGTACGACGGGCCGAACAATTCGACCGATCGAACGGATTCATTCGACCGGCCGAACACCCGTAAAGTCAATTCGACGGCACACCTCGCATTACCCCGTTGAAGCACCAACCCACCTATTGGCGCACGGGAATTGAGCCGTCCACACTCGCGCTTGGCCGCACCCCTGACGGGAGGGGGCGCGCGGCAAAGGCAGTGTCCGGGCCATGGACAATCGGAACGAGGAGAGCCGCCGTGACCGTGCCGGTGGCAGCCTGGGCCTGAGAGCCTCCGGCGACCTGCGTATCCACCTCGCGGTCAGACTTCTACGTCTGAGGTAGGGATGGACCGGTGCGACTGTTGGTCGGGCAGTACGACGACCGCCTCGCGCGACCACTTGCGTGGGAGCAGGTCGCCCGCTCTCTGTTCGGTGGCCGCGAGAACTGACGCCAAGAGAGGCCCTGAGCCTTAGCTACACCACCGGCCCGTCGGTCACCGTCGTCGCCGCGAGCTTCCGCAAGTGCGCGAGAGCCGCGGCGAGGGCCGGTCGAGCACTGCCTCCGGCGCGCACGCAGGTGAGGAACTTGCGGTGCGGATCGCCGGCACAGCGCACGCGGGTGATCGGCAGATGTGCCGGCAGCTGGGCCAGGCGCGGGATCAGGGCGACGCCGAGTCCGTGGGCGACGAGATGGGCCGTCACGTTCCAGTCGAGGGCGTGGTGGACGATGTCGGGCGTGAAACCGGCCGCACCGCACGCGGACAGGACATGCGGCCGGCACGGGCTGTCCGGTACCGGGGCTATCCAGGGCTCCAGGGCGGCGTCCGCGAGGTCGACGCACTCGCGGTCCGCCAGTTCGTGACCGTCGGGCACGACCAGGTCGAACGGATCGTCCATCAGCGGCCGTTGGTCGAACCGGGCGTCGCCCCGAGGCGGGTTGTGCGGGGTGACCTCCACAACGGCGAGGTCGGTCTCGCCCTCGAAGAGCAGATCGAAGCTCTCCGGGACGCCCGCCTCCCGGATGCGCACGGACAGGCTCGGATGGCGGGCACGCAGGTGTGCCGCCATCGGGGCGAGGAGCACCGAGACGGCCACCGGGAAGCCGCTCACGCGCAGCGGTCCGGCCACGTCTCCGTCACCCGCGCGCAGGTCCTGTTCGGCCTGCTCCCAGCGGGTCTGGATGGCGTCGGCGTGCGCCAGCAGACTGCGGGCGGCGGGGGTGAGCCGTACTCCGCGGCCCTGTGGCTCCAGCAGATCGACGCCCAGTTCCCGGGAGAGCTGGCGAATCTGCTGGGAGGCGGCGGATGTCGTGAAGTGCAGGGCGCGGGCCGCGGCGGTGACGGTGCCGTAGTGCGCGACGGCGCGCAGGACATGTAGCCGGCGCAGATCAATCATGAAGTCCACGCTTCACGGTGTGCTCCGGTAAGTCAACGTGGACATGAACGGCGGCGTGCGTACACGCTGGTGGTGTCGACACAGTTCCGCCCAGGAGCAGAAGGGAGTCCGTGATGACCTGTACGCCTGCCCCTGCCTGTCCGTACTGCGGATGGCCCGACCACGCCGAACCGTTCCAGCTGGTCTCCCGGCACACCACGGGCGCCGGCCGCACCGTCTGGACCCGCTGCGGATGCGGCTCGCTCCAGGTACGCCTCGTCGACGCCCTCGGCATGCGCGTCGTCTCCCGTAGTCGGCCCGCGGCGCCGACGCGTCATCCCTGCGGCTGGTGAGGCCGACCTGCCGGCCCGGTGGGAGGCCGTCGTAGTCCCGACACGCCCGCGGTTGAGCAAGTTCGTATCGTGCTGACGTAGCAAGGGACATGGCAGCATGCACGGGCGCCGGGTGCGCGGGCGGCGGCTCGGACGGGACGTACACCGGGGAGCGCGGACGATGACGTACGAACGGCAGTCGCTCCTCACGCCCGGCGGGGGTGGCCACCCGGCGTCGGTCGGCCCGTCCGCACCCGGTCCGTGCTCGTCGCCGCGGGGCGGCTCCGGCCGCTGGGCACTGCTGCGGCGGCACCGGCGCCCGCTGCTCGTCCTGGCGGTGTTCGCCCTGCTGGCGCAGATGGCGTTCGTCATGGTCACCACGGCCGTGCAGCAGACCCCGACCATCGACGAGCCCGTGTACGTGGGCACATCGGTCGTGTACGTGCGGGAGCACAGTCTGCGGTTCAACCCGGAGCACCCGCCTCTCGGCAAGCTGATCATCGCGACCGGCACGGTCTTCGCCCACCCGCATCTCGAACCCGGTTTCCAGGGCGACCAGGGCCGGTTGGGGCAGCGGCTGCTGTACGAGTCGGGCAACGACGCGTGGCGGGTGATGTTCTGGGCCCGGCTGCCGGTGATGGTGGTGACGCTGCTGTTCGGGCTGGTGGTCTTCGGCTTCGCAACGGATCTCGTCGGCTCCGTGGGCGGACTTGCGGCGCTCGCCCTGTACGCGTTCTCACCCGACCTGATCACGAACGGCTCCCTGGCCACCCTCGACGTGCCCGCGGCGGGGTTCGTGGTGGCGGCCGCGTGGATGGTGTGGCGGGCGCGACGGCGCCCGCTGCGGTATCTGCCGCTCGCCGCGGTGGCGTCGGGTGCCGCGATGGCCACGAAGATGAGCACGCTGCCCGCGGTGCCCGTCCTGCTGGCGCTGGCCGGATGGTCGTACTGGCATGCGCAGGGCGAAGGGGTGCCGCGACGGCGGCGTGCGGCAGCGGCCCTGGTGGCAGCCATCGGCGTCACGGTCGTCCTGGTCGGTGTCGTCTGGGCCGTCTACCTCGCCGTCGATCCCCGGCTGCGGTGGACGACACCCGCGAACGTGCCGAAGGTGCGCGGGTTGCGTGCCCTGCTGATCGACTGGATGCCCTTCCCCGACGCGTACCGCGACGGAATGCGCATCCAGTTCGGCTTCGAGAGCGCGACCTGGCACGGCTATCTGTTCGGTCGGCTCTACTCCGGCTCCCGCTGGTACTACCTGCCCGCCGCGCTGCTGGTGAAGACCCCGCTCGGCATGGCGGCGCTGTGGCTCGGTGGAACCCTGGCCCTGGCAGCGGTCCCCCGGCTGCGCGCCGCCGTGCCGTACGTGCTGCTGCCCCCTGCGGTGCTGCTGACCGTTGCCATGCAGGGCTCACGCGACCTCGGGGTGCGGTACGCGATCTTCGTGCCGGTGTTCTTCGCCGTCGCCGCCGCCTGTGTGCTCGCGCTGCGGCGACGGTGGGTCTACGGGGTGACGGCGGCACTGGTCGTGTTCGTCGCGGTCAGTTCGCTGCGGACGTTTCCGTACTACCTGCCGTACTCCAACGAGGCGTTCGGCGGCCCTTCGAAGACGCATCTGAGGCTGCACGACTCGAACGTCGACTGGGGACAGGACCTCGGACGGCTGGCCGACCGGCTGCGCGAGCGCTATCCGGACGACGAGGACGTCTGGCTCGTCTACAAGGGCAGCGGTGTGCCGTCGTGGTACGGCATCCACGGGCACGACCCGCTCAGGGTGGCCCCGAGCCGGGTGCACGGGCTGCTCGTCGTGTCCGACACGTCGATCGCCAAGGCCGAGGGCCGGTTGAAACAGCTGCTGCGCGGCAGCAGGGCGATCGACGAGGTCGGTCACTCGATCACGATCTTCCGGCGGCCGTAGCTCACGGCGCGGACGGCTTGCCCGCCGTGCCGATCCAGGTGTGGAACAGCGCGTCCAGGTCCTTGCCCGACAGCCGCTCCGAGAGACGGACGAACTGGGCCGTGGTTCCGTGGCCGTTGCGGTGGTCGGCCGCCCAGGTCCGCAGTATGCGGAAGAAGGTCGCGTCCCCGACGGCCGTGCGCAGCTTGTGCAGGGCCATGGCACCACGGGCGTAGACGGGCGTGCCGAAGATGTGGGCTCCGCTGCCGGGGTCGGCGGGCGGGAAGGTCCAGAGGCCGTCGCCCGCCGGGCGGGCGTACAGGGCGTCGAAGGTCTGCTGGGCCGTCTTGCCGCCGTGCTGCTCGCTGTAGAGCCACTCGGCATAGGTCGCGAAACCCTCGTTGAGCCAGATGTCCTGCCAGCGGGTCAGGGTGACGGAGTCCCCGAACCACTGGTGGGCGCTCTCGTGGACGAGAGTGCTCAGGTCGGGTGCGCGGTCGTAGACGGGCCGGGTCTGGGTCTCCAGCGCGTAGCCGACGTCCGGGGCCCTGTCGACGATGGCTCCGGCCGCACGGAACGGGTAAGGGCCGAACACCTTGCTCTCCCAGGCGAGGACGGAGGGCAGCTTCTTGAGCACGGGGGCTGCTGCCGATGCCTCGCGCGGGTCGACGGCGTTGTAGACCCGGAGGCCGTCCCGGGTGGTGTACTGCTCGACGTCGAACTTCCCGACGGTGGCGGTGGCCAGGTACGCGGCCATCGGTTCGGACTGGCGCCAGTGGAAGGTGGTGTGTCCGTTCGCGGTCCGCCGGCTCAGGAGGACGCCGTTGGAGACGGCGGAACGCCCCTGGGGCACCGTGATCGTGATGTCGTACGACGCCTTGTCCTTGGGGTGGCTGTTGGCGGGGAACCATGTCATGGCGCCCTGCGGCTCACCCGCCACGAACGCGCCGTCGTCGGTGGGGATCCAGCCGTCCAGCGAGCCGTCGGGGTCGGTGACCGGCTTGGGCTCGCCCTGGTAGTCGACCGCGACACGGAAGTCCTGGCCCTTGCGGAGCCCGCGCCGGGGTATGACGACGAGTTCCTGCCCGTCGCGGCGGTAGGACGCCTTGACGTGGTCCACGGTCACACCGGTGACCTTGAGACCGCGGAGGTCGAGATCGAAGCGGGTCAGGGGCTGCGTGGCGCGGGCGCCCAGCACCGCCCTGCCGTGGAGGTGGCCGCTGCCGGTGTCGTAGCCGAAGGACAGGTCGTAGTGGCGCACGTCGTAGCCGCCGTTGCCCTCCAGCGGGAAGTACGGGTCGCCCGCCCCCGACGAGCCCACGGTGCCGGCCGCCGCCGGGCCCGCGGCCGCGAACAGGGCGGCGAGGGCGACGGGGACGGCTCCCGCGACGGCCTGCCGGTGAAGGACGGTGGTGCGTCTGACGGTCTGCCGACGGGGTGGCGTCACGGAGTCTCCTGTTGGTGGGCTGATCAATGGCGGTCAGCTTAGGGGGCCACCCCGCAGCCCCATCACCTCAGTTCGGTCAAGTTCCTTGCGGCGCCGGGACGTTCTTCCGGCTCGGAATGCACCTCTGTTCAAGGCCGCGCATTCGTGATGGAGTTCCCTCCATGACGGACATGTCGCTGCCGTGGACCGGCGAGCCGGTGCGGGTCGGGTTGGTCGGTGCGGGCCCCTGGGCGCACGCCGTGCACGCACGGGTGCTCGCGGCCGGGCCCGAGACCAGGCTGACGGCGGTGTGGGCGCGTCGTGAGGAGGCGGCCCGCGAGACCGCGGCCCCGTACGGCGCGGTCGTCGCCGCCCGGTTCGAGGAACTCCTGGACACATGCGAGGCGGTGGCCTTCTCGGTTCCTCCGGCCGTGCAGGTGGAACTGGCATGGCGGGCCGCGAAGGCCGGCAAGGCCCTGCTGCTGGAGAAGCCGCTCGGGGCGGATCTGGCTTCGGCTCGGCAGCTGGCCGACGCGGTCGAGGAGACGGGCGTCGTCTCGCAGCTCGTGCTGAGCAACCGTTACCACCCGGCGGCTCGGCGGTTCCTGGCCTCCGCGCGGGGACTGGAGATCGCCGGTGCGCGCTCCTGTGGGCTGAGCGGCGCCTTCCTGGGCGGGGACTTCGCGACCCCGTGGCGTCTGGAGCACGGCGCACTACTGGATGTGGGACCGCATCTGCTCGATCTGCTGGACGCGGCGATCGGTCCCATCGAGCGCGTACGGGGCGCCGGTGATCCCCGTCGCTGGATCGAGCTGACCTGCGAACACGCCGGTGGCGCGGTCAGCCAGTGCTCGCTGTCGGGATCCGTGAACGTCCCCGAGGGCGGCACCCACATCGAGCTCTTCGGACCGCAGCCCCCGCTGGTGTACGACACGGCAGGGCTCGACTACGAGGAGGCCTGGCCGGTGCTGCGCCGCGAGTTCGCCACCGCCGTGCGCACCGGGGTGTCCGGCGAGCTGGACGCCCGACGCGGGCTGCGGCTGCAGGAGCTGATCGCGCAGGTCGCCCACGCTGCGTAAAGAGGCGTGAAGGCGCCGTTCAGGGGAAAACGCCCGCCCGGGGCGCGTGAGCGCGGGCGGCAGCGTCCACAACTGACCCGTGAGACTGCCGCTGATCGCCCCCATGCTCGCCACGCCCGGCACTTTGCCGCCCGCCCCGCAGGACGCGCAGTGGGCGTACGAGACGAAACAGGACGGCCAGCGGGTGGTGGTCTATCTGCCCGGCGACGGCAGTCTGGAGCTGCGTGCCCGGTCCGGCGAGATCATCACCGACGCCTACCCGGAATTGCGTCCGCTGGGCGAGGCCCTGGGCGCAAGGCCTGCCGTACTGGACGGGGAGGTGGTGGCGCTGGACGAGCGGGGGCGCGGCGACTTCCAGCGGCTGCAGACCCGCATGGGGCTCGCCCACTCCCCCGCGCTGGCGGTACGCCGTGCGCAATGGACGCCCGTGCACCTCGTGCTGTTCGACGTGATGTTCCTGCGGCGCGACCTCACCGCGCTGCCCTATGCCCGCAGACGTTCACAACTGGAGGCGCTCGCGCTGGCCGGGCCGTACTGGTCGACGCCGGGCGCGCTCGTCGGGCACGGGGCGCAGGCCCTCGAGGCGACCCGGGAGAGCGGCTTGGAGGGGCTGGTGTGCAAGAAGCTGGACTCGGTGTACGAGCCTGGGGTGCGCTCCCGGTCCTGGATCAAGATCCGCAATGTGCGGGCAGTCGACGTGATCGTCGGCGGCTGGCTGCCCGGGCAGGGACGGCTGTCAGGCCTGCCGGGAGCGCTGCTGGTGGGGCAGCGGGAGGCGGGAAGGCTGCGTTATGTCGGCCGGGTGGGCACGGGCTGGACCGAGGCCGAGCGGGCGGAACTGGCCCGGCTGCTGCGCACCGTGGAGGCGCGCGTCTGTCCCTTCGACCGCGTCCCGAGGGTGCCGGGCGCTCGCTGGGTCCTGCCGAGACTGGTCGGCGAGGTCCGCTACAGCACCCGTACCCGGGCCGGTCTGCTCAGACAGCCGTCATGGCTGCGTCTGCGTCCGGACCTCGCACCGGAGGACTCGGCGGCCGATCTGCCCGATCTGCCGTGAGTGCGGGCCGGGCCCGGACGCATGTGTCCCGTCGCCGGGGCGGTGGGCAGTGGTTCACACGTGGCCGGGGCCACCACTGCCGAACGCACCGCTGGATCCGGGGAGCCAGCGTTTGCGGTGCTGGTCGTCGCAGCGTTTGCTCGCCGCGTGGTGGAGTTCGTACGGCATCAGCCGCTCGCTCTCCTGCGTCGCGTGCGGCACCTCCTCGGGCTCCCGTACTTCCCGTTCCTCGTGAACCGCTCCGCCCTCGGGCAGGTGCGGCTGCTCCTCCGGACGGGGTGGTGCCGGTTCCCGGTCCCGTACACGCATTCCGAGTTGCACGGCCCAGATCAGCGCGCCCGAAACCACCATTCCGCCGATGAAGGCGAAGAACACGTTGAGTTGTTCCTGCGATACAGCCAGTACTATATAGCTCGCCGTATTCATGCCAATGACCATACTCCCGTTGAATCGGAATGGCTCCCTGGAGAAATTCTTTGGGAATCGGGATTCCGGTGTTCTCGGGATCTGGTGCAGATCAGCGGTCGTCCCGGCGCGGGGCCCGGGTCAGATCCGGTACTCGCGCAGGGCCGGGGTCGCCAGGGCCAACCCGAGGGTGGCCGCGATGACCAGGAGGCCGCCGCCCGCGATGGCCGCGCGTGCGCCGAGGGCCGAGCCGACCGTGCCGTGCAGCACGTCCGCCAGACGCGGGCCCCCGGCGACGACGACCGTGAAGACGCCCTGCATCCGGCCACGCATCTCGTCGGTGGCGGCGGACAGCAGGATCGCGCCGCGGAAGACCATCGAGACCATGTCGGCGACTCCCGCGGCGGCGAGGAACGCCACGGCCACCCAGAGGTTGGTGGTCAGTCCCAGGCCGGTGATGGCGGCGCCCCAGGCGATCACCGCCGCGATCACCATCAGGCCGTGGCGACGGGCGCGGGAGAACGTGCCTGACAGCAGGCCGCCGAGTACCGCGCCGATCGGGATCGCCGCGAACAGCAGGCCGAGCGCCAGACCTTCCCCGTAAGGGGCGAACGTCTGTGCGGCGAGTTGCGGGAACAGGGCGCGGGGCATACCGAACACCATGGCGATGATGTCGGCGAGGAACGACAGCAGCAGGACCTTGTGCAGCGAGATGTAGCGGAAGCCCTCGGCTATCGCCTGCCAGCCCGCCCGGCTCTTCGCCGCCGCCAGAGGCGGCAGGGCGGGCAGCCGGACGACAGCCCACACCGTCACGCACAGGGCCACGGCGTCGACCAGGTAGAGCTCGGACAGGCCGATGACGGGGATGAGGGTGCCGGCGAGCAGGGGGCCCGCCACCAGGCCGGTCTGCATGACCGTGGTGCCGAGCGCGTTCGCCGCCGGAAGTTCGTCCGGCGGGACCAGACGGGCGATGGAGGCGTTGCGGGCCGGGGCGTTGAGGCCGAAGAAGGCCTGCTGAAGAGCGAGCAGCACCATCAGGACGAGGACCGAGTGGAGGCCGGTGACGGCCTGGACCCAGAAGAGCACGGACGTGACGGCGAGGCCGGAGTTGGTGATCAGCAGCAGCCTGCGGCGGTCCATGCTGTCGGCGATGGCGCCGCCCCACAGTGCGAAGAGTGCGAGCGGCAGGAGGCCGGCGAGGCTCGCGTATCCCACCCAGGCGGACGAGCCCGTGATGTCGTAGATCTGCTTGGGTACGGCGACCGCCGTGAGCTGGCTGCCCACCGAGGTGACGATCGTCGACGACCACAGTCGGCGGTAGGCGGGGCGGCGCAGCGGCCGGGTGTCCATCGCCCAACGGCGCCAGCCCCTGCTCTTGACTTCGTCCCCGTCCGGTCCCTCGCCCTCCGGTACCGTTCCGCTGTCGGTCGTACTCTCACTGGTATCCACGGACTTCCTGACTGCCTCGTACACCTTTCGATTCAGGGTTCACTATCACCGATCCGCCTGTGATCGCGGTACCCGGGGCGGGTCAGTCCTCCGCCACTACGAGGACGAGCGGGATGTCGTCGCACGGGACCAGTCGCAGCCCCTCGTGGCGGCCGGGCCTCGCGTCGGCGAGCAGCGCGCCGAAGTCGGGGCCTTTGGTGAGCGAGCCGGCCAGGTGGGCCGGGTCGGCCGAGGCGGCCACCCGGCCGCGGGCGTTGACCAGGTGGGCCGGTCCGGGCAGCCCTTGGAGCAGCGGCATCACGGCAGCCTCGAAGTGCCGAAGGTACACGTCCGCCGCGGCGACCCCGGCGAACCGGCCCCCGATGTGGACCGGCGCGGACAGGGTCAGGCTGTACTCGTCGGAGCAGAGGTAGTCGACGTATGGACCGGCGACGGCGCGCCGGCCCGTGTCACGGGGCAGCGCGAACCAGTCCCAGTGTGTGTAGTCGGAGTACGCGGACTGCCGTGGATCCAGGTCGAGCACCAGCGGCCGCACGGAGCCGTCGGAGCCCGTCTGCCACCACTCCAGCCAGGCCGGTACGTCGCTGAGCAGTCCCGGTGCCGCGATGAAGCCGACACCGGAGACCAGCTCCTGCCGGGCCAGGTGGACATGGAGGCCGGGACGCAGCGCCGCGAGGTCGGCGCTCGCCGGGCGGCGGCCCTGGGCGGCGATCCGGTTCAGCAGCTCCGTGGTGGCGGCCCGGGTGTCGGCGACCGTGTCGAAGACGGCCTCCAGCGTCCAGCGCACCTGGGCCGCCACACTTGCTTCCGTGGCCGGGCCGAGCGTCGCCGTCGCCGCGCCCGCGAGACGGCCGCCGTCTCTCGCGGGTGTGCTCGGGCCCGTCGAAAGAACGGGGTACGGGAGAAGGCAGGGCAAGGATCCGGGCTGCTGCAGGGAGTCGGACATGACCGCGACCGTATACGCCCGGCTCACTTCACCGCATCTTGACTCTGCGTCAACTCTCTTTCCACACAACGAAGTTGATCCACCTCTGGGCTCTCCGTAAGGTGATGGCCGCGCCGACCGCCCAACGACACCACCCTGTCCAGCGGGCGGACCCCTGGGCAGGCCGCCCGGCCCGCCTGCCGACCTGGAGCATCGTCCGAGTGCGCCACCGCGATCCGTGGCACCCCGGCGCCGCCCCGGTCACCACGCCACCCGACGTCGGATACCGCCCGCGGCTGTACCGCCGCGCCCTTCATCCGCGTCGCATCCTGTACGTCCGGCGCACCCACTGTCACCCGCCGTCACAACTCTGTCCCCGATTCCCCCCACTTCCGCACACCGTGGAGATTTCCTTGCGCCAGATCAGATCCCTCAAGGCGACGGCCGCCGCCTGCTCCCTCCTGTTCGTGAGCGCCTGCGGGATGTTCGCCGACTCGAGCCCGGCCTCCTCGTCCGGTTTCAACCCGCCGGACCTGAAGGCACAGTCGGAGCTCGGCTCCACGGAAGGGCAGGTGAACCTGATCTCCTGGGCGGGATATGTGGAGGACGGATCCACGGACCCGAAGGCCGACTGGGTCACGCCCTTCGAAAAGCAGACAGGGTGTCAGGTCCATAACAAGGTGGCGGCCAGCTCGGACGAGATGGTCAAGCTGATGAAGTCCGGCGCCTACGACGCGGTTTCCGCCTCGGGTGACGCCTCCCTCAGGCTCATCGCCTCCGGCGAGGCGGCGCCGGTGAACACGGATCTGGTGCCCAACTTCAAGGACGTCTTCTTCGGGCTGAAGAACCAGAGCTGGAACTCCGTGGACGGCACGGCGTACGGCATTCCGCACGGCCGTGGCGCGAACCTGCTGATGTACAACACGAAGGACGTGTCGCCCGCGCCCATCTCGTGGTCCGCGGTCTTCGACGACGCGTCCCAGTACAAGGGGCATGTCACGGCGTACGACTCCCCGATCTACATCGCCGACGCGGCACTGTATCTGCGTGAGACCCGGCCGGGCCTGAGCATCGAGAATCCCTACGCACTCGACCAGGAGCAGTTCGACGCGGCCGTCGACCTCCTGAAGAAGCAGCACGCCGACGTCGGTGAGTACTGGAGCGACTACCTCAAGGAGATCTCCGCGTTCAAGAGCGGCGACTCCGTGATCGGCACCACCTGGCAGGTCATCGCCAACCTGGCGCAGAGCGAGGGCGCCAAGGTCAAGGCCGTCCTGCCCCAGGAGGGCGCCACCGGCTGGTCCGACACCTGGATGCTCTCCGCCAAGGCCAAGCATCCCAACTGCGCCTACAAATGGATGAACTGGATCATCTCGCCCAAGGTCAACGCCCAGGTCGCCGAGTACTACGGCGAGGCGCCCGCCAACATCAAGTCCTGCGACGCCACCAGCGACCCGGCGTTCTGCGACACCTTCCACGCCACCGACGAGAGCTACTGGAAGGACATCGCGTTCTGGACGACGCCCATCGAGCAGTGCCTCGACGGCCGCACGGACGTCAAGTGCGTGCCCTATGCCAAGTGGGTACAGGCCTGGACCGAGATCAAGGGCTGACGAGGTCCGGCCCGGGGGTGAGCCCGTCGTGCCGGAGGTCAGGACGGGCTCACCCCCGGGCCGGGACGGACGGACCTCACCGGGGCGGAGCGTCAGCGGTGGCACGCTGGTGGCGCGCGAGGGCGTGGCCGATGTCGCGTGTCGCCGGGTACAGCCGCAGATACAGGTCGTACAGGTCGTCGTACCGGGGCCGTCGGCGCGCGTCGGGCGCGAGGCGCTCACGCACCGGGTTCCAGGTGTCGATGTCCGCGTCACCGATCGCGCTCGCGGCAAGGAACGCGGCGCCGTAGCTCGCGCCGAGTGTCACGGTCCTGAGCTCCTGCTCCAGACCGGTGACATCGGAGACGATACGGGTCCACAGGCCGCCCCGGGTGCCTCCGCCGACGGCGACGACCCGGCGGATGTCGGCGCCGGCCGCACGCATCGCCTCGGCGTTGTGGCGTACGCCGTAGGCCGTGGCCTCCAGCGCGGCGCGATAGAGGTCGCCGCGGGTGTGCTCCACGGTCAGTCCGGCGATCACTCCGCGGGCGTCCGGGTCGGCGACCGGGGTCCGCTCGCCCGCGAAGTAGGGCAGCATCAACAGGCCCTTCGCACCGGGGCCGGACGCCTCGGCCTCGGTGAGGAGCGCGTCGTGGTCGGAGGCGCCGAGCAGGTCGCGCAGCCAGTCGATGATCATCCCGGAGGTGGCCATCCCGCCCGCGAGACTGCGCGTTCCGGGCAATGCGCCCACCGTGCTCCAGAGTTGTGGCACCAGCAGCCGCTCCGACACTGTGTTGATCAAGAACATGGTGCTGCCATACATGAGCATCAGATCGCCGGTGTGCTGGGCACCTACGCTCAGCGCTTCGGACCAGGCGTCGATCGTGCCCGTGACGACCGGGACACCGGCGGGGAGCCCGGTGACGGCGGCCGCTTCGGCGGTGACGTGACCGGCTATGTCGCCGGGCCAGCGCAGGGGCGGCAGTTCGATGTCCGGCGCGATTCGGCGCGCCCAAGGGCGGTACCACTCCTGGGCGAGGGAGTCGTACAGCGGCACGGACTGGCTGGCCGAATGGTGGTCGAGGACGTACGCGCCGGTGAGCCGCCGCACCAGGTAGGAACTGGGCATGTACAGCCGCCGGGCGCGGGCGGCGACGTCGGGCCGGTGCTCGGCCAGCCAGAGGATCTTGGGGCCCACCGCCTGGGTGGACAGCAAGGACCCGCAGCGCCCGAGGACGGCGTCGCGGCCCAGTTCGGCTTCGAGCCGGGCGATCTGGGCGGTGGCGCGGGTGTCCACGCCGTAGAGGATGGCCGGGTGCAACGGCGTGTCCGTCTCGTCGGCCAGAGCGACGCACGGGCCCATACCGCTGACGCCGACCGCCTCGACGACGGTTTTGGGGTTGATCAACTCGCGGGCGAGCGAGGCGAACTCCTCCCACCAGACACGCGCGTCCATTTCGACGTGGCCGGGCCTGGGGCGGCCGACCGCATGCGGGCGCACCGCGGTGCCGAGAACCGTCCCGTCCGCACCGACCAGCACACCTTTGCTGCTGGACGTACCGATGTCGACACCGAGCACCGTCATGCGTTCCCGTCCTCCGCCTAGAGACTCCCGGGACATCGTTCCCCTCTTCGGGGGCGACCACCGGCTGGAACGGAGAAGTCGACCCGGCCTGTCCCGGTGCCTCAGCCGTCTCCCGGTGGCACCGTGGCCGGCAGCCGCAGGTGAAGACCGAGCCGGCGCCGGCCTCGGAGGCACCGTGACCGTGCCGCCGTGGGCGGCGGCGAGTTGACGGACGATGGGCAGCCCGAGGCCGCTGCCGCCAGGTGCGTCTGCTGCGGGACTTGTCGGCACGCCAGAACCGGTCGAAGACATGCGGCAGGTCCTCCGCCGCGATGCCGCTGCCGGTGTCGGCCACCTCGAAGGCCACCTGGTCGCCGTCGGCCCGGCCGGGGAGCGTGATCACGCCGTCGGCCTGGGTGTGGCGGATCGCGTTGGACACCAGATTGCCGAGCGCCTGCCGCATACGGACCGGATCGGCGTCCACCCATGGCCCTTCGTCGACCGTCGTGACCAGGCGTATGCCCGCTGTGTCGGCGGCGACCTGGGCGAGGAGCTCGTCGGCGCGGATGGGTTCGCGGTGCAGTCGCAGGGTGCCCGCGTCAGCGGCCGCAAGGTCCTGGACGGCGACCGCATAGTGAGGAACTCGTCAGGCCGCGGCGCGGCACCCCGGCCATGTCCCGAGTGCGCGCGGTCACAAGCCGAGTTGTTGCCGTTTCAGGACATCCGTGATCTTGGCGGAAGGAGAGCCTCCGGGACAGGATGCGCGCATGAAGGGTGATCTCTTTTCCAGTGACCACATGGTGCAGCCGGCCGCAGAGCCGGGCATGTCCGTGCAGAACGCCAAATCCATCCGGTACGTCGTCAGCGGCGAGATGTTCGCCCGGCAGGGGGCGATGGTCGCCTACCGCGGCAACCTTCAGTTCGAGCGCAAGGGCCAGGGCGTGGGCGGGATGCTCAAGCGGGCGGTCACCGGTGAGGGGCTGCCGCTGATGACGGTGCGCGGCCAGGGCGAGGCATGGTTCGCGCACGAGGCGCAGAACTGCTTCATCGTGGATGTCGAGTCGGGCGACGAGTTCACCGTCAACGGGCGCAACGTGCTGTGCTTCGACGCGACCCTGGCGTACCGGATCCAGACCGTTAAGGGCGCGGGCATCACCGGCGGCGGACTGTTCAACAGCGTGTTCACCGGTCACGGCAGACTGGGCCTGGTATGCGAGGGCAGTCCGCTCGTCATACCCGTCTCGCCGCAGCAGCCGGTGTACGTCGACACGGACGCGGTGGTCGGCTGGACGGCGCAGTTGCACACCTCGCTGCACCGGTCGCAGTCCATCGGCTCGATGCTGCGCGGCGGCTCGGGCGAGGCGATCCAGCTCAAACTGGAGGGTGAGGGGTATGTGGTCGTACGGCCCAGCGAGCTGACCCCGCAGAAGGAGCACTGACCGGGCGGGGGCCGCTCGGCGAGGGCGGGCCCCCGCCGTGTCAGCCTCCCGCCGGAGGACGGCGTGTTGGCAGCCGTCACGTGGACGGCGGCCCATGCCTTGTCGACCGTCCGGTACGCGGTGCTGCACGCGCCGTACATGTCGTCGGCGGCCTTCAGCGTCGCGGTGCGCGCGTCTTCGAGGCGGGGTGGAGGGCTGTCGGCGACGGGAGGCACAGCGGCGGACGACTACACCCGCCCCGGACAGCCGCCGGGGAATACGTCCGCGATCGACCCTGCCACCCGCCCGTTGTTGATCAGGATGTCACCACCCAAGTTGCTTCGCTGTAAACGAGTCGCCAGAGGTCGCGCAGGGCTGCCGTACCCCACCACTCAAACAGAACACATTTTCGAACAAGGGGGTACGCTGGCGCGTATGGCCACGCACCTCCAGGGCTCGCTGTTCGACCAGACCGACGACATCCGGCTCGGCACGCTCGACGGGCTGCGGCGGACTCCGCTCGATGCCGGGGTGTGGATCGATCTGCTGCCGGGCTGGCTGAGCGGTGCCGATGCGCTGTTCGAGAAACTGGCCGCCGAAGTGCCGTGGCACGCCGAACGGCGGCAGATGTACGAGCAGACGGTGGACGTGCCGCGGCTGCTCTCGTACTACCGCGCCGGCGAGCCACTGCCGCACCCAGTCCTCGAGGAGGCACGCGCCGCCCTGTCCGCGCATTATGCGGCCGAACTGGGGGAACCCTTCACCACGGCCGGGCTCTGCTACTACCGGGACGGACGGGACAGCGTGGCCTGGCACGGCGACCGGATCGGCCGCGGCGCGCGGGAGGACACGATGGTCGCCATCCTCTCCGTCGGCGCGCCACGCGATCTGGCCCTCAGGCCGCGCGGCGGCGGACAGACGATCAGGCGTCCACTCGGACACGGCGACCTGATCGTGATGGGCGGCTCCTGCCAGCGGACCTGGGAGCACGCGATCCCGAAGAGCACACGGGCGACCGGCCCTCGGATCAGCATCCAGTTCCGGCCGCAGGGTGTGAACTGAGCCGGATCAAGGAGCCGGCCCATGAAGCCGTGGGACGACGAGGCCAGGCGGACCTGCTGGACCACACGGCGTACCGCCTTCGACACCGACTGACTCCGCGGGGGCGGGCCGCCGCTCAGTGCGAGGCCGCCGCCCAGGGGCCGACACCGCCGATCCGCTCGACGGAGTAGCGCACGATGTAGCCGGGCCCCTTCGGCGCCGGGAATTCGGCGTCCGGGGACATGTAGACCTTGGCCAGGCGGTTGAGCAGATCCCATGTGCCGTCGCTCGGCTGCACGGTGGCCCGCGCCCGCAGCGTGGCGTACTCGTTGAGGAAGGCGCCGGGCACCCGCGGGGCGTCGAAGGACAGCACGACCCGCGGGTCCCGCTCCATGTTGCGCAGCTTCACGTGCCGCGCCATATGACCGCTGACCACGTCGTCGCCGTCCAGCCCGACCCAGATGACGGTCACCTGCGGGCTCCCGTCGGAATTGACGGTGCTCAGGTGGGCCATGGGGCCGGACTCGATCAGGTCCCGCAGTTCCCGGGGCAGACGGCTGTTCTGGTTCGTCATGTCCCTTCAACGGTGCCACGGCCGAGCGGATACGCCTGCGGGCGCAGGCACGAGGGGACTTCCCCCGAAAGATGCAGAATCACGGTGGTTCAAGCGCCTGCTCGGTCCAGACGGTCTTGCCCTCGGGCGAGTAGCGAGTACCCCATTCCTGGGCCAGTTGCGCGACGATGAACAGCCCCCGCCCGCCTTCATCGGTGGTGCGGGCGTGCCGCAGGTACGGTGCCATGGCGCTGGAGTCACTGACCTCGCAGGACAGCGCACGGTCCAGGATCAGGCGCAACTCCAGTGGAGGGCTGCCGTAGCGGAGGGCGTTGGTGACCAGTTCGCTGACGATGAGTTCGGCGTTGAGAGATATCTCCTCCCCCACTTTCCATGCGGTGAGTCGGTCACGGGCGTACTCACGGGCCGTGGCGGCTGCGGTGAGCTCGTCGTCGAGTCGCCATGCGGCGACCCGATCGCACGGGAACGGGCGTGTGCGGGCCAGCAGGAGGGCGGCATCGCCGGCCTCCATGTCGGCCGGGAGGCTGTACAGGATGTCGTCACAGAGGTCCTGTACGGGACGGTCGCCCTTTGCCGCGGCCGAGCGGAGGGGGCTATGGGCACAGATCAGGTGCGTGGCCAGGTCCGGGGCGCTGGGGAAGGCGATCACGCTGCCGAGCGGCAGTTGCATACGGTCGGCGGCGAAGGGTGCCTGGTCACTGCTGCCCAACCACGGTCCGGCCGAGCTGTCGGGGCTGACGAGGGTGCCGTCGGGGTGGAGGACGACGGGCGCGGGGTGGCCCGCCCGGGCGACAGTGCAGATCCGGGTCAGAGGCTCGTACACGGCATACGCGCAGGTCGCGGTGAGCGGCTCACGATGCAGCGGATTGCCTGGCGGCAGCACTGAGCGCTCGGCCGCCAGGAGCGCGGCGGTGTCGTTCAGACGCGCAAGGAGTTCCTCCGGTTCCAGGTCGAGGGCGGCCAAGGAGTGGACCACGGTGCGCAACTGTCCGAGAGTCGCCGTGGCGTCGATGCCTCCCCCGGAGACCGTTCCGGCGACCAGGGCGGTACGGGCGCCGGACAGGGCGATGACGTCGAACCACCCACTCCCGTCGGCACCGGGACGGGCGATGCCGGCGGCTTCCAGGGCGGTGTGGGAGGCGGGAAACAGCGGCAGCATGTGCCGCAGGACGGTCGCCGCCACCGTGTGGTCCCGGGTGTAGCGGCGGGCGTTGTCGATGCACAGGGCGGTGTGCCGTGCGACGTCACGGGCGAGTTCGATGTCGTCCTCGTCGTAGGGGCGGGGCGGCCCGGTGCTGCGATAAAGGCTCACCAAACCCATCACCGTGCCGCGCAACTCCAGGGGGACGGCGAGGAGGGCGTGCGCTCCGCTTGCGCGGATGGCGCGGGCGCGAGCCGGGTCGGCGGCCAGCCACGGCAGGCTGGAGCACAGAGTGGCGGCGCGGGGTCGCAGGTCGGCCAGGGCCTGACTGAAGGGAGTCGGTCCCGGAAGAGCCCGCACGTCACCCACGGGGTGCGCCTGGGGCTGACCTTCCTCGGCGCTGCTGCGAAATGCAACACGCCGTAGCCGTACGTCACGACGAAGGGGAGACAGCGGAGGATCATCACCTCGGATGACGGCGTCCACCACCTCCACGACCGCCACATCCGCGTATGCGGGCACCAGGGCCTCGGCCAACTCCTGGCAGGTCGCCACCACGTCCAGAGTGCGTCCCACACTCTCGCGCACCGCGTCGAGAATGCCCAGCCGGATCCGGGCCGTTTCCCGCTCGGTGACGTCCACCACCGTCAACGCCACGCCGAGCACCTCGCCCCGAGGGTCCTCCAGACGAAACGCCGAGATCTCGTACAGACGTTCCTGGCCGCGGTAGGCAGGTGGCCGCACCCGCACGACCCGCCCCTGCAGCGGAACACCGTCCTGCAGCACCCGGCGCAGCAGATCCTCGGCCGCGTCCATCTCCACCACAAGGTGCAAGTCGGCGAAACGCCGCCCGACGACGTCCTCATCGCTCAGCCCCCGCATGGCGGGCGTGGCCGTGTTCATACGCAGCACACGCAACTCGGTGTCCAGGACGGCCAGGCCGATCGGCGACCGGGTGAACAGGGCATCCAGCACCGACATCCAGGCGTCACCAGCGGCATCGACCCGAGCGCCGTCTGCCATGGAAGTCACCTCCAGTGCCGCCCGACAGCGAGTCTCATCCGCGAACCGCTCGTGCGTCCCTCTTCCGGTGTACTCCGCCCCTGTGCATACGGCGACCCAAGGCCCCGCGCGCGACGCGTGACCAGCCCGGAATCGGAGGGGTCTCCGAAGTCGAGAGCCGACGAACCGTCGTCCACCGGCATTCCGCCCCGACGGGACCCTAGTCCTCGCCGGCCGTGCGGCACTCCGGGTGACCCCATCCCTGCGCGTTCTTGGCGATGGGATCGCCCGCGGCGTAGGGGCGGCCGCAGACGCAGCGGCCGGGGAACTTCGCCTTGATGGTGCGGCTGGAGGCACGCTTTCTCGCGGGGGCGGCGCGCCGGACCGGGGCGGAGGCGGCCGGATCGGGTGAAGGCGGCGGCTCCGGGGAGCTGTAGGCGCTGCCCGCCGGTTCCTGGACGCTGGCCGCATAGCTGGCGGCGCGGTCCGCGAAGTCGTTGAGGCGGTCGCCGCCGACCTGGTGCGCGGGAACGTAGCGGAACTCGACCTCGCGCCCGTTCAGCAGCTCGTCGATGCGTACGACCAGGTCCTGGTTGGCGACAGGCTTGCCGGCGGCGGTCTTCCAGCCGCTGCGCTTCCAGCCGGGAAGCCAGGTCGTGACGGCCTTCATCGCATACTGGGAGTCCATCCGGATCTCCAGCGGGACGTCCGGGTCAACCGCTGTCAACAGGCGTTCCAGAGCGGTGAGTTCGGCGACGTTGTTGGTCGCCGTGCCCAGCGGGCCGGCCTCCCAGCGGCTCGGGATCTCGTCGTCGTCGGCGACCACCCAGGCCCATCCGGCAGGTCCGGGGTTTCCCTTCGAAGCCCCGTCGCAGGCGGCCACAACACGTTCAGGCATGTCCCCGATCATGCCACGCTCCGGCCATCGCTCCGGGCCCGGGGCCGACGCCCCCCGCCGTCGAGGAGGCGCAGGCCAAGACGGGTCGCCCCGTGCAGGACCTGCTTGCCGTCCCGGGGGCCGCCCATCAGCCCCCTGTCGCGCAGGACGCCGATCCCGCGGCTGACGCTGAGCGCTGCTTGGCCACCGGGGGGTCGAGCACGGGGCCCAGCCCGAGACCGGTAGGAGGGCGGTGCGTTCCCCCGCGTCAGGGGGCGCAGTCCCTCCAGCAGGGCGCGGGTGCCGGGGGGTGCCGCGCCCGTCAGGAGACGTCGGACGTGTCCGGCATCCGGCCCTGCGTGCTGGTGACGTCGATGACCGAGAAGTTGGCGCCCTGGGGGTCGCTCAGCGCGGCGAATCGGCCGAAGGGGCTGTCCATCGGGCCGAACCGCAGGATGCCGCCCTGCTTCATGGCCCGCTCGACGGCCGCATCGCAGTTCTCGACGGTGAAGTACACGTTGATGTACGGCGGCACCTCCGGCGGGAAGTCCTCCGTCATCTTCATCCGGCCGAGCACCGGGTTCCCGTCGAGTTCGAAGATACGGAAGTCGATCGCCTCGTCCTCGATCTGCTTGGCGCGATAGGGGAAGACCGCCGGGAAGAACACGTCGGACTTCTCCGGTTCGCGGGTGAACACCTCGGCCCAGCAGTAGGCGCCAGGCACCGCCCTCGCCTCGAAGCCCTCGTGGATGCCGGCCTGCCAGACGCCGAAGACGGCGCCGCTCGGGTCGCGGGCCAGGGCCATGGTGCCGAAGTCCCCGACCTGCATCGGCTCCATCAGTACCTCGCCGCCGTTGTCCCTGATCTTCCGTGCGGTCGCGGCGGCGTCGGGCGAGGCGAAGTACAGGCACCAGGCGGACTGGCCCTCCTGCCCGGGCATGGGCGGCACCACGGCGGCGACCGTCTTGCCGTCGGCGTACGCCTGCGTGTAGTTGCCGTACTCGGACGACGCCTCGCCGAACGTCCAGCCGAGGACGTCGCCGCCGTAGAAGCTCTTGGCCCGTTGCTTTGATCCTCAACAGATTTCAGCAATCCGGGCATTTCGGCCCGGAAGGTCCGTCTCATCACCAAAGCGTGAGGGCTTCAGCATGAGTA
>NZ_JBVHHL010000071.1:0-36007 GCF_055561075.1 Streptomyces sp. NPDC022910 | reverse complement strand
GCGAGTACTTACTGGGTGGTGCCACGTCTTGCCTCTCGTTTCCTTACGTAGAGATCCTATTGGGTCCCTGTCCGGAAACTTCGGGGCACCTCACACCTCCCGGATGCCCATAAAGTCGGCACGCGAGAGGTTGCGCACCTGGGCGATACCGAACAGGCCACGCAGCGATCGATGCTACGGCTGACCTCAGTGGGCGCTCAGAGCCGTCACTGCTTGCACGACCGCAGCCATCACGCCCAATGTGCTCGCGAACGCGACTCCCGCCGTGGAGAGTGCCGTCGGGTACGAGGCCTCGCCCCGACGTGCCAGATAGCACGCTGCAGCCCCCACCAGCGCCGCGATCAGCACCGCGAGAACACAGCCCATCACGAGCAGAACAGCCCTGTCAGACACGGCCTACCATCCTTTCAACCAGCGCAGCGGAAGTCGCTGTCGACCAGAAGGTGGCGGACACGGTGTTCGCCAACGTTCACCGTGAACGATGACGAACAAAGACGAACGAAAGCACCGGAGAACGGAGCCGGGACCTCATGGACGACCAGCAGAAACCCGAGGCGCAGACAGCGATCACGGCCGAGGCGGCACTCGCCGAGTTGCGCCGCCTCCTCAAAGCGGGTCGCTTGAAGAAGCGCCTGACCATGGAACAGGTGAGGGCCCGTAGCGGTCTTGGACGCACCGTAGTAAGCCAGGCCTTCAGCTTCTCCGCGCCTCCGCCGAGCGGCGCGACCATCAGCGCACTTGCCTGCGCCTTGGCGCTCGACACGGACCATCTACTGCATCTAGTCGATATAGCGACTCAGACTCGCACTACGCCCTCCACGCCTGCGGCCAGCGCGGGGGAACATGAGGTAACCGGAGCGGAAGAACTGGGTCGGCCGATTACGGATTGGGATCCGCACGACCTCGAGGTCCATCCCGCTGCTGATGCCCCTGCCCCCAGTAGTGGGGGCGGGCGCCGATGGTCGGCGAGACTGCCTACGTACGTGCCTCGTCCTCACGATGATGAGCTAGCTGCTCTGGTCTCCGAAGTCGGCATGGGACACAGTCGGATGGCGGTACTGGTCGGTTCCTCATCGACAGGCAAGACACGGGCCTGTTGGGAGGCCGTTCAGCCACTGGCTGCGCAAGGGTGGAGGCTGTGGCATCCGTTCGATCCCACGCGTGCTGAGGCGGCGCTCGCTGACATCGAGCGTGCCGGGCACCGCACGGTGGTGTGGCTCAATGAAGCTCAGCACTACTTCGGTGCCAGCGGCGGGCTGGGAGAGCGTATTGCCTCGGCGATCCACAGTCTCCTGATCGACCCGAAGCGGGTGCCAGTCCTTGTTCTGGGTACATTGTGGCCGGAGTACGCCAACACCTATACAGCCCTCCCGGAACCCGGGCGGACCGATCCATATGCGCATGCCCGCGCGCTGCTCTCCGGACGGCTGATCGCACTCCCGGATAGCTTCGATGACACTGCGATCAAGGATGCGCAGGATTTCGCCGCGGCCGGTGATCACCAACTCTCCCATGCGCTGCAACATGTACGCGACGGAAAGATGACGCAATTCTTGGCCGGAGCTCCCGAACTACTACGCCGCTACCAGTCAGCCTCGCCGTCGGCCCGGGCGCTTCTGCATGCGGCCATGGATGCTCGCCGTCTCGGTGTCGGCCCGCAGATACCGGTTGGCTTTTTGGAGCACGCTGCAGAGAGTTATCTCAGCGACGATGAATACGATTGCCTTAGCGACAACTGGCTGGAACAAGCCCTCGTGGACAACACGCGACCCGTACACGGCAATCTGGCTCCCTTGCGCCGCAACCGCCATCGTTCCCAAGGAAGTTCTAAGCCCTACTCCCAGACGTACCCCTCCACGCCGACTTACCGGCTCGCGGACTACCTCGAACAGCACGGACGCTATGAACGCAGGCTTCTATGCCCCCCTGAATCGTTCTGGCAGGCAGCCCACGACCACTTCGATCCCGTGGATCTGGTCAAGATTGCTGATGGTGCCCATCATCGCTATCGCACCCGCTGGGCTTATCAACTACTCCAACGAGCCGTCGAATCAAGACACGTTCCTGCCATCACGGAACTCGCCTGGTTCCTGGAGGTACTCAACCCCGAACGCTCCCATCGGTTGTACGAACAGGCCATGGATGCAGGCGACACGCGCGCTATGACCTTGGTGGCCCACGCGAGGGATATGGACTTGGATATTGAGGGCGCCGAGGAGCTGTATTGGCGAGCCGCTGATACAGGTGACAGGGATGCCCTCGAGGCCTTATCTCAAAGATTGGATGTGTACGGGGCCGTACAGGGGATCCTGCGCCGCTATCAACAACACGTCGACGCGGGCGACACGCAATACCTGAAACACCTAGCCGAATGGCGAAAGGAAGTCGAGACCCTAGAGAACGCCGACTGGCCATCTGACCAGTACCAAGACGGGGGTTATGCCAACGTGCTTGTCTTACTGGCACGGTGGCGAGCACAGATCGGCGACAGTAAGGGAGCCGAGTGGCTCCGAGAAGTTGCCGACGCCCGCAGCACCATCAAGGAAACGCTTGTACATGTCGAACGAGATATTCTGTCGACTATCAGCGAAGGTCAACCCGCGCTCCGGAATTGGCTCTACGAATTGCAGGAGCGAGGCGTATCCCATAGAGGCGCCGAGCAAACCATTCTAAAAGTGGTTGATTCAGGCAATGTTGAGGCGCTCCATTGGCTATACGATGACATCAGCGATCGATGGCCCCATTTCATAGACCTCTGGCCCCATGGCCTGGAGCCTGATGGCAGCCCATCCACACTGTGGTAACCGGTCAAGCGCGGACGGGAGCGGCCGCAATCGTTCCTAGGTTATGCGTGTCGTCTGTGAACGTGTTCAATTGACCGTCAGCGTCTGCGTAGGCAGCAGTCCCCTCGGCTCGGGCGTGGCAAGTTTCGCGAGTTTCTTGTAGCAGGTCGGGGCGGCGGCCAGGCCGAGGAAGTGCGAGCCCTTTCGTTCGTATCGGACGGTGAGGAGGCGATAGCCGAAGCAAGCGATCGACCGTTCGATCTTCCATCGGTGCCGACCGAGGCGTTCGCCGGACTCGATGCCGGGCCGCGCGATGCGCGCGACGAGCCCGCGCTCGCGCAGCCAGGCCAGGTGTTCGGCGGAGAAGTACGCCTTGTCCTCGCAGAGTTTGCAGCCGACGCCACAGGCTGGCCTCGGTCCATACCGTGAAGCGGCGATGCGCGGTGGCGGGCGACGTGCCGAACGTCGGCGGCAGATGCCGCCAGGCACAGCCGCTGGTCAGCGCGTACACCACTGCGGTGAACACGGCCCGCTCGTCACACGGAGCGGTCCCACCACCTTGCGGACGGGCAGGAAACGACAGCAGCAACGGGGCGGCCAGTTCCCAGAGTTCATCAGGAACCAGACGCTTCGATGGATCAGCACCCACGGCCGGCATCATGCCGCTCGAACATCAAGTCACGTGAGACTACCTCTACGCCTTGATCGGTGCGGCCGACCTGGCGGCCTGCTCGATCTTCGCGCAGTAGGCTGCACGGGCTTCCTCGTCGATCTGCTGCTCGTTCTCGGCGCGCACCCCGGTCCGGCCGTCGAGGCCCTCGCGCAGGATATCGGCGTGCCCGGCATGCCGGATGGACTCGCCGAGGACATGGACCAGGATGGCGAACAGGTTCGTGTTGGGATAAGGCTCCGGCCACCACGGCACGTGGCCGGGGGCGTCGAGGGGAAGCTCGTTGATCGTCGCGTCCGAGTGTTCCCACGTGCGCCGGTAGAACCCGATGATCTGATCGCGGGTCTCGTCCTCGGTCGCCCACAAATCGCTGCCGTCGGAGTCCTGCCACCGGGGCAGCGGTTCCGGGGAAGGGCGGTCGAAGACCTCGCCGAAGTACCTGGCCTCGACGGTGGCCACGTGTTTGACCAGGCCGAGGAGGTTGGTCCCGGTCGCTGTCAGAGGCCGGCGGGCGTCGTACTCGGACAAGCCGTCGAGTTTCCAGAGCAGCGCCTTGCGGTCCCGCCGCAGTCTCCCGTGCAGGTTGTCCTTCGCGAATTCATCGATCATGCGGCACGAGCCTGCCATCGGCTGCTCGTGGTCTCAAGATCCCGTGCGTGGCCCGCAACGACAGGCAGAGCCGAGGCCTGACCATGGCCGCCGCCCTGACCTGCTACAAGAAGCCCGCGAAACTTGCCACGCGAGCCAACCTCCAAGTCAGCGCGCTGGCAGAGAGATTAGGCCGGGCATCTCGACATCGGTACTGAATATCGACACGAGCCCTGTACCCATAGCCTGTGGGTACAGGGCTCGTCTAGTTGGTGGAACAGCAGTCTCAGTATCCGGACCCGGAGATGCAGGCGACAGCGTCGTGGCTGTGGATGCTCTCAAGGTTGCGTACGCGCACTGAGTGGACCAAGCCTCGATCACGGCAGGCCTGGCTGACGTCGCGCGCCATGTCCTCAACGAACAACGGGTGGTCGTACGCCTGCATCGTCAGAACGCGTTCATCGGGACGCTTGACCAAAGGCACCACCGGAGCGGACGCGCACTGCTCCAACAGCCGTACGGCCTGCTGCACCCCAAAGGGATAGGGACTGTCCCCGTGCCCCGTCACGGACAGCGTCACGCGGCTGCGCTGGTTGTGGGCGCCGTAGTCAGAGATCGCTTTCGAGCACGGGCACAGACTGGTGACCTCGGTGGTAACCGAGGTGATCACCGTCGCGTCTCCGTCGTCCCAACGGCCGTCGAACCGGACATCGTGAACCTGGAACGACTCGGCGCAAGTCGCAGGCGCGATCACCGTCGTGCTCAACGGGACGGCTACCGACACCGCGAGCGCCGGTGCATCCAGGAGGTCCGCACCGACTTTCAGGACATGCGGCAGCCTGCGCGGGTCGAACCGGCGAAGGTGCTCGTGGGCGAGAGCCACCATGCGGCTCATGTGGGTGCCACGGCGGTCATGCTGGAGCCGTACGGTCACTTCGATCTCGGCGATGCCCTCCTGGCGAAGATGGCCGTCCTCGAAGTACAGCGGGTACCGCAGGCCGCTGATGCCAACCTCGTCGATCTCGATGCCCCGGGTGTCGGTCTCGTTTTGGATGTCGTGCATCGCTCACTCGCCCCGATAGGTGCAGCCGGACGTGCACGTCTCGCGGACGGTGAGCGCGGAGAGGTCGGGCAGGGTCGGCTTCAGCCGCTCCCAGATCCAGCGGGCGAGGACCTCGCTCGTCGGGTTCTCCAGGCCCTCAATGTCGTTGAGGTAGTAGTGGTCGAGCTGCGCTTCGAGGGGCTTGAAGGCCTTCTTGAGGTCGCCGAAGTCCATGACCCAGCCCGCCTCGGAGTCGACGGGAGCCTCGACATGGACGATGACCTTGTAGGAGTGGCCGTGCAGGCGCGCGCACTTGTGGCCCTCGGGCACGTTGGGCAGGCGATGTGCAGCTTCGAAGGTGAACTCGCGGAAGATTTCCATTACTGAATTCCCAGATACTTGTGCGTCTGGAGAGAGAGGATCCAGCGCGGGTTCTTCATGCAGTAGTCGACAGTCGCCCTGGTGTTGGCTTCAACGTCCGGGCCGTCCATGGGCTGGAGCCGGAAGAACTGGAAGTCCAGGTGCTCGAACTGACGGGGGTCGCCGCCCAGTTGGGGGTAGACCAGCTTCAGTTCGTCTCCGCTGGTCACGACGAGTTCGGAGCCGATCTTGGGGCTGACGCAGAGCCAGTCGATGCCCTTCGGCGGTACGCGGGTGCCGTTCGTCTCGACGGCCACCTCGAAGCCGCGGGCGTGCAGGGCGTCGATCGCCGCTTCGTCGAGTTGCAGGAGCGGTTCGCCGCCGGTGCACACCACGAAGCGGTGCTCCCTGGACGACGACGGCCATGCCTGCTCAATGGCTTGAGCGAGGTCGTCCGGGGTCCGGAACCGGCCGCCGCCTTCCCCGTCGGTTCCGACGAAATCTGTGTCGCAGAACTGGCAGATCGCACGGTGACGATCCTTCTCCAGGCCCGTCCACAGATTGCAACGGGAGAAGCGGCAGAAGACGGCTGGACGGCCTGCGTGACTCCCTTCGCCTTGCAGGGTGTAGAAGATCTCCTTGACCAGGTAGGTCATTCTCACGCGCCCTGGTACTGCACGGGGTCGGTGACGCCGGCCTCGGCGAAGCCCTTGAGGCGGAGCAGGCAGGTCTCGCAATGTCCGCATGCCCGCCCCTGCTCGTCCGGGTCGTAGCAAGAGGAGGTGAGGGAGTAGTCCACGCCGAGGCGCAGGCCCTCACGGACGATGTCGGCCTTCGACATGGCGATGAGCGGCGAGTGGAGCTTGAGACTCTGCGTGCCCTCGACCCCGGCGCGGGTGGCCAGGTTGGCCATGCGCTCGTAGGCCTCCATGTACTCGGGCCGGCAGTCCGGGTAGCCGCTGTAGTCGACCGCGGTCACTCCGGTGAAGATGTCGCTCGCCCCAACCGTCTCCGCATAGGCGAGGGCGAAGGAGAGGAAGATCGTGTTGCGTGCGGGGACGTACGTAACGGGGACGCTGCTGCCGGTGTCCTTGTCCGCGGCGTCGTCCAGGGACTCGTGCTTCGGAACGTCGATGTCCGACGTGAGCGCGGATCCGCCGAAAACTCGCAGGTCGATGTCCGCGATCACGTGGCGAGCGACCCCCTGTGCCGCAGCCACGCGCTTCGCCGCCTCAAGCTCCACACTGTGCCGCTGCCCGTAGCGGAAGCTCAGCGCGTACGGCGTGTAGCCCTGGTCCTTCGCGATCGCCAGAACGGTCGTCGAGTCCAGTCCGCCACTCAGTAGAACGATCGCGGGACGCTCCGCCATGCCTGCTCCTAGTTAGCTCCGTGTGTACTGCGGCAGCCTACGCGAAAAGTGACAGGTAGAGTAACGACAACAGACTGGTAGTTATGAGCGTCGGGAGCCGAGCCGCGTGAGGCAACTTTCACTTGTGGTCACATGTACGGACCGTAAGGCTGTAGCGCCGGAAGCCTCACTGCACGCAAGGTCCCTGCCAGTTGGGACCGTGGAGGAACGCTCGACCATCTGGAAGGGGCGCGTCGCGGACGCCTCCGCTACCCATCCACTCGACAGGCTCTACTGCGGCGACCACTGGACACAGTCGCGTCGCCTCGTCGCTACGGCCGCCAAGGCTGGTTTCGACGCACGGCTATGGGTCGCGTCCGCCGGCCTCGGCCTTCGGCCAGCATCCGAGCCGGCCCCGGCATACGCGGCGACATTCAGCACGCGACACGCTGACTCGGTAGCCACCTCTGCGGATGGAAGCGCCCAGTGGTGGAAGCACCTGCAAGAGGGACAAAGTCGCACAACATTGCAAGAACTCGGAAAAAGCGGGCCAATCTTGATGGTTCTGTCCGAGGTCTACGCGAAGGCAATGGAAGCCGAACTCCGAGCTCTAGGTGCCGTTGCGAGCGAGGCGCTGCTGGTAGGCGGTGTCGAAGAGATCCCCGGCATCCGAAGAGTCTCCTCCGATGCAGGGCTACGACTCGTGCTCGGCGGAACCCTCACGAGCCTCAATGTCCGCATGGCCGCTTCCTGGCTCCAGCACTGCGAGGACAGCCGACTGACCTCTGAGACCACCAGTTCCGCCTGGCACGAATGGGCGTCGGGTGTACCGAGGCCGGAACAACTCAACCGTCAGCCCATGACCGATGCAGAGGTCATCGCCTTCATTAGGCAGGAGACGGGGGCTCAGCCGGGCATCTCACGGACGCGGCTGTTGCGGACCCTGCGCGACAGCGGCCGAGCATGTGAACAGAGCAGGTTTGCCACCTTGTTCAAGCGAACCATGGGGGATCAGTGACCGAGAACCTCATCACACGCAGAGCTCTGCGGATCAATCAGCACCCCGACATCCCCTTGTACCTTTTTGCCTTGGAAGCCGGAGAAGTCGACCTCGTAGCTGACGTTGCGCGGATCTCACGCGATGAGGCCGGAAAGCTCCTCGGCTACCAGCGCCCCGAGAAGAAGCAGCACGTAAAGCAGATCTTGGAGTATCTGGACGGGGACGAGGTGCTGTTTCCGAACGGACTCATCCTCGCGCTTCCATCCTCAGTGCGTTTCAGGGGAAGCCGCGGCCCGAACCCTAGCGACGGCCTTGCAACCATTGGGATGCTTGAGATCCCGCTGCCAGAATCGCGCGAGGCTCCGCGTCCGGCTCTGATCGTTGATGGCCAGCAGCGCAGCCTGGCTCTCGCGCGTACTCGGAATGCCAAGTTGCCTATCACGGTGGCTGGGTTCGTTTCCGAAGATCTACATGTCCAGCGCGAGCAATTTTTGCGGGTGAACACAGTCTCACCGCTTCCCAGCGACTTGGTCTCCGAACTCCTTCCGGAAGTGAACACTCAACTTCCCACCAAGCTCTCGTCTCGAAAGCTTCCGGCGATCTTGGTCAATGCACTAAGCCAGGATGGCGACTCCCCCTTTAAGGGCCTTATTAAACAAGCGTCGACGACAGCTAGTAGGAAATCTGAGACTGTCGTTAAGGACAACAGCCTGCTTCAGGCGATCACCGCATCACTGTCACCCTCCGGGGTGCTCTTTCCTTACAAAGACCTGTCCAGCGGAACCATCGATACGAGCACTATTCGCAAGATCCTCGTCGTCTACTGGACGGCCGTACGGGACACCTTTCCTGACGCCTGGGGAATCTCCCCCAACAAGAGCCGACTGATGCATGGCGTCGGAATTCGGTCAATGGGACAACTCATGGACCGCGTCATGGAGCGAGTGATGTTTGAAGTAGACATCAACTCGGACGAGGCCTACAGCAAAGTCATGGCCGAGTTGGCTCTCGTCGAACCATACTGCCGTTGGACCAAGGGACGCTGGCCCGAGATTAACTTCGCTTGGAACGAATTGGAGAACGTCACGAAGCACATCAACATCCTGTCAAATTACCTGATTCGCGTTTACCAGAAGGCAAGGATGGGCGCACCGTGAGGTTCTACTTCCCGGACAGCCAGGACCAGGTTAGTCCGAGCTATGACTTCCTCAATGACGAGTATTCTCCGTTTCGCGTCCGGCAGCGGGACGATTTCTACGCCCATCAGGCTGTCAAACCAGCACCGTATGACGGCATCCTGGTCAGCAAGGCCATTGTCGACGGGTCCGTCAAGGGGGCGGGCAAGTACAGCGCACCGCAGCGTGAACGTCTCTACCGGCTTGGCGTGCGAAATTTCTTCAGGCTCCCCAAGACAATGAGCAGTCTGGGAGACTGCGGAGCCTTCAACTATATCGACGAAGAACGCCCACCCTATACGGTTGATCAGGTACTCGACTTCTATATCGGCTGCAAGTTCAACTCCGGAATCAGCATCGACCACGTAATCTTCGGATATGAGCCCGAACTCGCCGAAGAAGATGCAAACCCTGCATGGGTAAAGCGACGAGAGATCTCGCTGGAGTTGGCTGAAGAATTCATCGCTGCTGTCAGATCACGCAATTCCAAGATCCTCGAAGAAGACGACAAGCTCGAACCGGTCGGCGCAGCACAGGGCTGGAGCCCGGACAGCTACGCCGACAGCGTTGCCCGACTTCAGAAAATGGGCTACAAGCGGATCGCCCTAGGCGGCATGGTCCCACTGAAGACGCCCGAGATCATGGCGTGCTTGAAGAGGATTGCGAAAGTTCGCGCAGAAGGAGTTGACTTCCATCTCCTCGGAATCACTCGCGTCGACAGCATGGAAGAATTCGCGAAATTCCACGTAGAAAGCTTCGATAGCACTTCTGCTTTCCGTCAGGCCTTTATGGATGAGCGCAACAACTATCACACCGCAGATACAGCCTACACGGCGATTCGCGTTCCGCAGGTCGACGGAAATCCAGCTCTCAAGCGATTGATCCTGGCCGGCGTCGTATCCCAATCCGAAGCAATCAAGGCCGAGCGAGAGTGCCTTCAACTGCTGCGTAATTACGACAAGGGGTCGGCAGACGCCTCAGACGTCTTGGACGCCTTGCGCCGCTACCAGGAACTCCTCGGCGATGCCAAGAAGTTGAAGCAGTTGGACAAGCAACTGGAGCGATACAGCACCACCCTGGCCGACAGGCCATGGAAGCACTGCCCGTGCGACCTCTGCAGAGAACACAAGATCGAGATGGTCATATTCCGTGGATCCGAGCGTAACAAGCGCCGCGGATTCCATAACATGACGGTACTCGAAGCAAAGATGCGCAAGCTGTCGTTCACATAATCACCCAGAACGCGCATAACACTCAAAGTAACCCAACAGGAGAAGATGTGGCCGACCGCTACGAGCTGAAGCTACCCGCCCTCAAGATCCTCCAAGGCACCAAGGAGATCTACTGCTTCGCCGTCGACGGCAAGAAGCTCCATGACTTCGCCGCCGTCTCGCGCGTTCGCCGCGATGGCCAGAAGCAGTTGCAGGGGTACCAGCGGCCCGAGGTCCTCAGCCACATCCGCTCAATCCGCCGCTACCTCGAGTCCGAAGGAGCGATGCTTCCCAACTCCCTGGTCCTCGCATTCGACGAGCGCGTGAGGTTCGAACCAGCGGTCCGCGGCGGTGACGTGAACTACTCCATCCCCGGCGAGCTGATCATCCCGGTCGACGAGTCACTGGCCGACGAAGACAAACCAGCCTGGCTCGTAGATGGACAGCAGCGCAGTGCAGCCATCAGGGACGCGGACCTCGCAGAGTTCCCCGTGGCAGCCGTGGGCTTCATCGCGTCCCAGGAAGAGCAGCGGTCGCAGTTCATCTTGGTCAACTCGACCAAGCCGCTCCCCAAGGGCCTCGTCTACGAACTCCTGCCGGAGACCATCGGCCAACTGCCGCGCTCGTACGCACGCCGCCAGCTCGCCGCGAAGATCATGGTCCTTCTGAACATGGGAGACGGTCCCTTCAGCGGAAGGATCAGCAGCCCCACGTCGCCTAACGGCAACATCAAGGACAACAGCGTTCTGAGAATGCTGGAGCACAGCATCTACGAGGGCGCTCTGTACCAATACCGGAACGCCGAGGACGGCACCGGGGACGAAGAACGGATGCTGGCGCACCTACTGTCCTTCTGGACGCCAGTGGCGAACCTCTTCGAGGACGCGTGGGGCAAGCCCCCCAAGGAGTCGAGGTTGACCCATGGTGTGGGTATCCAGGCCATGGGCTTCGTCATGGACCGACTCACCGCAGACGTCCCCTTCGACAGGGTCGACTGGGACAAGGTCCGCATCACCTTGCGAGGGCTGGAGGACCACGTGGCCTGGACCTCCGGCACGTGGAGGTTCTCAGATGGTCAGGAACGCCGCTGGAACGGCCTTCAGAACACAGCCAGTGACGTGCGGCTGCTCACCAGCCACCTGCAGGCCCTCGTCTCGAAGTAGAGCCTGACCACGCTCCTTGAAGGTGGCCGCCCAGTGATCTGGGCGGCCACCCTGCGGTCAGGACGCTGCTGCAGCAGCGCGAAGGGTGTCGACGGCTGCACGCAGAAGAGAGGCCGAACCACTGCCGTTCGCGTAGCCGATGTGCTCGGTCTCTGCGTTCTGATCGATGAAGCCGGTTGCAGCGTGCTTCGCGCAGCGCGTGGCCAGCACGATCGCATTCGCTGCGCGGGCCTTCTGTCGGAGCTGCGGCGAACCCACGTGATCCGAGGCCGTTACGACCTTCACTGCCGGCGCGAGTCGCTTGACCTCTTCTTGACAGCGAGCAAGGACTGCTTCATCCAGCGAGTACAGCAGCAGTGTCAACGCCGGGATGTCAGCCGACGACTTGTCCTCAGCCTCATCCCCGGTAGGAGCCTCCCACGCGAACTCGATGCCGAGTTCCTGGGAGAGACGCTGGGCGAATGCCAAGTCGGCTGCGTCGAGGCGCTGCTGATGTAGCCACAGCGGCTCCAGGAGCGCATACGCCAGGTTGCTGCGAGCGTCCTCACTGGGACATGCAGCAAGGAAGAGACGGTCGACGAAGTCGAGGGCGATCGCTGCCCGCTCGGCAGCCACCCACCTGCTTCGCTCCGACCCGATCTCCTCCAAGAGTTCCCGGTAGTCCGCCTCGCTCGGAGCCGCCCGAAGAGCAATCTCCATCAGCGCCTGGAGGACCGCGAGATCGCCCGGGCCGAACCGGTCGAAGGTCAGCGCGTTGCGAATGAATGCGTGGGCTGTCTGCCCTGCGGGTGCTTCGTATCCCACGGCATCGATGAAGGCGCCGACCGCGCTCCATACCCGGTCTGCCTCATGGTCCGGCAAGCTGTCCAGGAACTCGGCGAGCGCCGCATCGTCTGTTGCCGGACTCGACCAGTCCGTCCACCCACGATCCTCCAAGATTGCCTGGCCCTCAGGGTGCCCCTGGGCGAGCGACGTCAGTAGATCGCCCCACGACTCGACCAGTACGTCAGGCTTCGGCGAAGTCCCGAGTGGTGACTCGACCAAATTCGCGTGCTGCTTGGGGAGTAGGTCCGCTTGGGTCCTGGCTGGCTTGTCATGCTCCAGCAGTTCCACGACGTAGTTCCACACGAGCAACGGGACTTCGCTCATATGGCCGCTGTTTTGGGTGGCCGCTGCAAGGTCTCGCAGCACTGTTTCGTCGTCACGGACTCTGGCGGCCAGCAACAGCACCGTCATTGCCTGTGGTCCGAACCCGCTGACGTCGCCAGAAAGTAGATCCGGAATCACCCTGCCAGCCTCGATTAGGCTGCTCTTCGCGGCGTATAGATCGTTTTCGCTAAGCGGCTTCTCCAACGCCACTGAATAGACAGCGTTAAGGATTGCTTCCCTGACTGGAGCCGGTGGGTTCTGGCGAACAATATCGACCAGCCCGGGAAATGCAAGCACATCATTACTGCGCCCCAGTCGGTCCAGCCTCTTGATATGCAAGTTGGCCAAGTTGGTTGCGGTAATGCCACCGCTTGCGGCCAACTGCCCAAGCACGTCAAGAGAAGCTGACTCTCCGCCTGCTGACAGCGACGCGTCGAACTCGGCGAGGAGCCGTCCCATAGGCTTAGCGAGTCGCCACAACCTGGGTGGCCGGTTCGCGACAGTCCTCTGCATGAGTTGCAGCGCCTCCGCCAGGTTCGTGCGGTGCTGAGGGGTCTTGCCAGTGCTGAGCCGGAAGGTGACCCCGGGACCGAAGTGGTCCAGGATCGCCTTCTCGACTGGATCAGCGGGGTCGAGTTCGGCGGGACGCAGGCCCCATAGCGGGTTGTAGGCGATGTATGTCGGGCCAGCGAAAGCACGGATCAAGTCAGCAGTCTTCGCCGCGTCCACCGTGTCCCTCGCGATGACGTACATCACGAAACGCCGATCTCCGCTGGGGTACGTGCGAGGCAGGACGATGGGAGCATCGTCACCGCGCCGGAATACCTGTACGAAGGGCAGGGTTCGGTGGCCGTGCCGGTAGTCGGGGTCGAGGTTCGGCCATACCCCGTTTCCTACGCCGAAGAATCTATTCAAGAATTCTTCGGACTGCTGACGCGGACGTTGCTGGGCCTGGTTCATGCGCCGGCACCCCACCTCTGCCTCAGGTCCAGCCGTGCCTGACTTGCGTCCGGGCCACCGACCTTGTACGTGACGGATTCATCGTTGACCGCCATGCCGCGCACGGTGTAGTTCATCGATCCAGTCAGAATCCAGTTATCGCCGCACAGTGTCTTCTCATGCACGTCTGGGTTCAGCACGATGCGGATGGAATCTTGTTGTGGCGACGATTCCAGCCGTCGCAGAAACGGCGCATTGTGAGCGTCGGGCCGTGTTACCACGTGGACGCGTGACTCCCTGCTGGCGATGTGAATCAACGCCTCGGACAACCGCCAGTCCAAGGGGGGCACATCGCCGAAGAAAGAGTCGTAGGCACCCTGGCTGTTGTCCAGTACTTGGACATCAGTGATCCATGGCGAGACCAGCCAGAGCTCGCTGCTGGGGCTGACTGCCTCGGCGATCAAGGCGGCCGACAGCGTCGAATCGACCCGAAGACCGGTACCCGCTCCGATACGGATTGTCCGTTCCAGGACGCTCACTGCACTGCCTCCCGAAGTTCCACTCGCACCTGAAGTTGATCGCCGTTGCGGGCGAAGCCGCGGACCTCGCCGTACACCCGCAGGACGTCCCGGTCCACTGGCAGAGCTGGCACGCGTATGAGCGCCTGCGTCATCGCTGCGCCTTCGTGGGCGGGACACACGAGTTGGACTGCAGCGCCTTCGGACATTGCCTTCTGGTAGGAGAGTGCCCAGTCAGTCTCTGTCACGTCGATCTGCGCAATGCGTTCGTCGTGTGCAGCCTGCACGAGGAGCCGGTCGAGGACAGGCGGCCCCACATACGGTTGGTAGTGCCGGAGATCCTGGGTGCGGGCCTGGCGCCCTCGAGGCCACATCAGGCTGAACGCCTGGTCCGCAGTCACCTCCCGCGAACTGCTCAAAGAAAGCAGGCCCTTGCCGGCCGCGTAGGCAACGACGCGCGCGTCGACTTCGATACCGAGCCGACGTTCCAAATCGCTCCAGGCATTGACGAGGCCCAGTGCCACCGCGTCTGTTTCGGGGCTTGAACCCGGACGCAGGAGCCGAGTTGACATAGCCGACACTGCCGTGCGCCTGGGAGGACCGTCCAGACGCTCCCAAGCCGAACGAAGCCGTTGCAGCGCGGTGGCCGCTGCCGTGGAGTCCTCAGCACCGCGCAGAGTCCTGATCGCGTGAGCGGCCTCGCCACCGGGTTCCTGAATGAGGTGCTGGAGGAGGCGAGTCAGCGTCGCATCGACGTACTCGTAATCGCTGGGGGCCAGCGCACTCGCAACGAGCCCCCAGAAGCGGCGTGGGTCTTCGGTGTAGTACTGCACAAGGTGCTCGATGACACCCAGCCCGCCGATGGATGTCTCACTGAGCCACACGGTCGCTGGACCATCCTGGCTGTCCCCAGGAAGCACATCGACGATCAGGTCGCCTTCCTGTGCGTCGGGGCAGGCGCGCTGGGCGGCGCTGGCTATGGCAGCGGCGAGAGTGTCTCGGTACGCGCACTGAGCCAACGCTTCGGTCCGAGCAGGTACGTCGGGTGCCACCAGAAGTTCCGCTGCCCTGTTGAGTGCGGCAATCACGCGGTCATCGTGTGACAACTCCAGGAGGGCGGACACAAGGCGGTCACTGTCCACAGGCTGCTCGGAGTCGCTGTTGTCCCGGTAGAGGACTTTGAAGATCTCAGCGAGATTCTGGCCCCACGAGCCATTGGCGAGCGAGGCACGCAACTGCTCACCGGTGCGGTCACCGTCAAGCCCCGCCAAGGCAAATGCGGTCAGATATACCTGTGCCAGCCACTCACGCTGGAATGTGTTCGTGATTTCGGCGAGGGTCGCATCTTCAGCGACAGCCTGAGAGAAAGCAAGCGAGCGCCACTGAGGGGAGGAGAGGTACGCATGGACGGCAAGATCCGTGAGATCCAACGGCCTCAGCCTGACGTGGAAGGCATCGACATCGAGCCGGAACCCGAGGGCCGCTGGCTGGCCCTCCGCCTCGTACCGCACGCTTCGCTTTTCGCTCCCGCCGCGCTTGCGAACGACCTCGCAGTCCGCACCCATCGTCATGCGCCGAACTTCGATGGGGTTGCCGCCGGCATGCGTTGCAAAATTCACCGAGGCGATGCGCTGGGACCACAGAGAAGGGTCTGGAACAGCCGCCGGGCTCAGCGGAACGTCCCGCGGGGCCACGATCTGGGTGCCCCACTGAGGGAAGGCTTGAGACCGTGTGTCGATCTCCCTCGGGGGCTCATCCAGGACGAGCCGATGAGGACGGAACACCTCCACACCAGAGGTGTCATGCCCGTGGGGGTACCAGGTTCCTTCAGGATCGTGCCCACGCACGATCTCGCTGAGCGGCAAAGAGTCTGTATCGTCGGGAGGCAGCGGAAGCCACGTGCGATGTTCGTCGCGACGGTGACCATAGCGGCGGCTGACCCGCCCCGGCACTGCCTCACGCAGAGCCCGTGCGATCGGCAGCTGCTCGACGCTCTCGCCCTCAGAGAACGGCAGCTGCAAGTCCACCTCGGGCAGATTCAATGGCGCGAACAACGACTGGGTGACGAACTCAGGGAGAAGCGCGCCTTCCCTGGCTCCTGAGTCTTCACGCAGAGGACGCCACTGGCTCCGCAGCCGTCGCAGGGCTGTAGGCACTACGGCCAGGAGCAGCGAGCGGGGCTGCTCCCACAGTAGGGCCTGAGCTTCGTCGGGGCTGATCTGGAGGGCCCTCACCAAGTGGTTGGCGAGTTCATCCTGGAGTCCGGAATCGTCGAGGAGAGCCTGCAGCAGGTCGGCGAGCAGGTCACCGGCTGCAGGGTCCCGTTGCTTCGCGGCATTGCTGTACGGAGCCTCCAGTAGCTTGCGAGGGTCCGCCCACGGACTCCGGCGGCGGAGCTTGCGGGCCGTCCAGTCGAGAAGAGCCTGCGCGCCTTGGATTTTCAGGACGAACCGGTTGCCGACGGGCAAAGTGCGAGCTGGCACTTCAGGGGCGAACAAGGTCTCGTAAGCCTGATAGGCAAGGCGGTCACGACCGTAGTCCGACAGAGTGACCACGGTGATGGGACGAGTTCCGCGCTGGCGACCAGCGCGACCGCGGCGCTGAATGAACGCGGCGGCATCGCGAGGCGCCTTGTGCTGCAAGACCAGGCCGACCCGGGGGTCGTTGAAACCGACCTCAAGAGAGGCCGTGGCCACCGTGAGGTTCGCGTCGTGATCGACGCCGGCGTCCTGCGATGACGTACGGCCTATGCGTAGATGATGGAGGCGGAGGCTGGGATCGAGGTCGTGCCCGATCTTCTCGACGAGGTCCCAGGACTGTCCTTCCCGGTATCGGCCGCCGTGTTCGTCGCGATCGGGAGAACGAAGGCCTGCGAGTACGGGATCCCAACCGTTGCGGCTGCCAGAGCGGGTCTGGCCGCCTTCGGCGTCACGGAGGTCGTCGTAGAAGCGGTTGGTGACGTCGAGATCGTCCGTGAACAGGAAGCCGGTCGAGCCATAGAGGAAGCGGTTGCTTTCGATATCCAATACCCGCCCCAAGAGCATCGCGGTCTGGATCGAGGTGGACAACAGGCTCGCCCCAGCGACCGGGTCGCCGCGGAGGGCTATGGCGTATTCGCGTCCTTCGGCCTCCAACTCGTCCTCGGTGGGCTCGATCGGCTCGATGTCGCCTGGACGCAACCCCGTGAGCTGGGCGAAGAAGTGTTTCGAGTCTCGCAGGGTGGCGCTCAGTCCGACGAACGTGACGGGTCGGCGGACTGCTTCACGCCAACGGCGGAGTAGGAGAGCGACCTGCGCACCGTGCACGCCGGTGTAGGTGTGTACCTCGTCGAGCAGCACGAGGGCTGGGCCGGGGTTGCTGCCACGCCACCCGAGTAGCCGTTCAAGGTTGCTGTCACCACTGGCTTGGTTGAGCATTTCCGTGGTGGTGAAGAGCAGGTCGGGCTCCCTGTCCTTCAGCGAGTCCCGCGTTAGAGCCAGGCAACCGTCCTTGATCGTGTGGCCGCACTTTGCGCAGGTCAGTTGTTCGCGGCGTTGGAGGCGGTCGTTGTCCGACCACACCAAGTCGCCTGTCCCGCAGTCGGGGTTGGGGCATGGCAGGTAGGGACAGATGGCTCCGTCAGCGGTTCGCGCCCAGGCTCCGCGTGCCTGGCTCCCGGCCTGCAACTTTGGATCGTTGATGCTCCGTGGCGTGCTCCCATAGAGCGCGCCGACACGCAGCGGACGCCGTCCCTGGGAACGCAGGGCTGGCTCGACCCCTTCAGCCGCACGAATTGCTTCCCGAAGCTGGTCGCGCAGGAGCTCCAGTCGAGGGTAGAGCGCAAGGGTATGCACCCGTGATGTCGTACTGGGGCGTGCGTTCTCTGCCATAGCGGCGAACGCCGGCAGATAGAACGCGAGCGTCTTACCACTACCCGTGCCGGCGCCCACGATGATTCCTGCTGAGCGCGGCCCGCCCAGCGCCGTGAACACAGCGCGCGTTGCCTTCAACTGGAAGCGTGCCAGCTTGTAGCCTCCCACGTGGGCCGCTGCCACGGCATTCTGGACGTCGCGCCAATGATCAAGACTGGCAAGTTCAGCCAGGGCATCGTCCGCGGGGATGTCACGGCGGGGGTAGCGGCGTGGGGCCACGTGGAGCCGGTAGTCGGCAACCAGGCGCTTACGCTGCCGCCACCAACCTCGGTCAAGCGGCCTGGACCATCCGCCTTGCACGAAAAGCTGCCGAAGGCCGGCCGTCAGCCGGAGAGTCTCTGCCATCCGGGTGCGGTACCGCGGTGGCGAGACGACTGGGACCGGTACCTCGAACAGCAAGGCACGATCGAGGCACTCCTCAAGAACCTCGTCGGGTGAGGCGCCGGAAGGTGCGTCCTGCCGTGTGAGGAGGAGTTCGTCGATGGTCTCCAGAACTTCGGCTTCAGAAAGCGAACTCTCCGTCACTCCCCAGGAGAGCAGGGGGAGCTCACGGTCCTCCAGCCGGTTGAGAAGTGCGTTGCCGAACCCCTGATCGAAAAGCTGCGTCACGCGCCCCTCCTTGTCAGTGTGACCTGGCCGTCCATGGCGAATTCGCGCAGGAGGGCGATTTCCTGATCCGTGATGTCGAGGAGTGTCGGCGCGGGCCGACCACCGAGGCGTTCGAGGAGGGCGAGCAACTCGGCTGGAGGCTCCTTTGCGTCGCGCAGCGACTCGGCAAGAGACTCACACTTGGTCACGAACAGCGTGATGTCGCCCGTGGTCACCGATTTGGCTGATGCCGCCCGCTCCAGGTCCACACGACGAGACCGGGCTGATGCTTGCTCTTGCGGAGGCAGCATCGGAATCCTGGCCAGGGGAAGAGAGGCGAGACGTCGACCAGACCACTCGGCCCACGCCGCGAGATTCTCTTCACGGATGGCCACGGCTGCTTCCTGAACCTTGCGCTTGGCCGTGTTGAAGGCTTGGTCGCCGGGCCATCCGTTCTCAGCCCGCCGAGTGAACGGCTCCAGTCCATCGCCGGCTGCCGACAGGCTCGCTACGACTGCTGCGCCCTGGTCCTTCAAGGCAAGCGCCACAGTGACTTCCTTGCGAAGCTCTGCCAGACGTGCCGTCAATTCGCTGATACGTGACGAAACCCGGGCTGCTTCCTTCTCCCCAGCCTCGCCCTCAGACAACTGTCGTGCGCGGTCTTGTAGTTGCAGCGCCATCTCGTAGACGGGTCTTTGCGTCATTCGTTCTCCCCCTCCTGCGCGACGGGAACCTCGGTCGGTTTCAAGGAGGCAGAGGCGAGTTGCGCTACCTCACTCCATTCACCGAGCACCGTTTGCATGGCGAGAGAGACGCTGTCGATTGCAGTGGTACCCGCTCGCGCTTCAGCCCTTCTCAGCGCAGCTTCCAGCCACGATTCGCTCTCGGAGAGCAGGAGAAGGATGTCTTGGATGCTTGTGCCGCGATCCTGCGCTGCCACAGCAAAGCGAGCGGCCTGTCGGACACGCTCGGCTCGACTTTCATCTGATGCCCGGGCGAGGTCGTCTTCCAGTTCGGAGACCTTGCTCCATTCGGCCTGCTTGCCTCGCTCAAGAACTCCCTCGAAACGGAGTGCGTGATCAACTCCGAGGGGCATCAGCCCATTGACCTCCTTGGCCGCAGCTAGAGCGCCCTCGATTGCGGAGAGGGTGTGTGCACTGTTGGTTCCACGAGGGTGACGGCTCCGGATCTCACCCAACTGCCCCTCGAGCTGCGTGAGTTGATCGTCCACCAGCGTCGGAAGCGATACGAAGCCGGTTACCGCCTTCTGGACCCAAGACGGAACCTGCGTCCGGTCGACCGTCCATTCCCACTGAGACGCCGCTTGCCTCAGCAGGGGAAGCACTCGGGCAGCGTCGATCATCCTCACCGCTCCGGTCACACCCTGGGCGACACCCACAGCTTCCTTGAGTCGATCGACGAGAACAGGACGCGCATCGAGGTGACGCTTCAAGACGTCGTTCCACTGCTTTGTCCGCAGCGCGACGTCCGTCCGCTCCCATCCCTCGCCTTCGTCCAGGACCGCAGTCAGTAGAGCAGCGGTTTCCATCCCCGGGTACGCCTGGCCAGCGAGCATCGCTCCCAGCAGGGAAGCACGTAGACCGAGTACCAACTGCTCGTCGGTGATCTCTAGATGGCGCTGAACACGGGAAGTAAGGGCTGGCCCGTGCTGATCGGCGTACGTTGCGAGACGCCGAATGTCCTGGCTCCTTACCTGACCCTTTCCTGCCTCTGCACACAACAGGCTCTCAAAAAAGTAACTGTCCTTCGCTGTACGCCCAAAGCGGATAGGCGCGTCAGCAGCGCCAGCCAGGCGTTCATCCGCTCCAGTTACTGAAACCACGGTCGCATTATTGGGCCAGGCCTTATCTGTCACCTTCTTGGGTTGCTCATGCATGAGCGGTGATTCCCAGTGATATCGCTGGAGTACGGCCGTTGCAATAATGGAGCGGACGTTGTGGGCTGTGGTGTTGTCGAGAACCTCTTCCTTAGTCAACCAGACCTTGACCGTTTCCAGTTTCCGCTTCAGGGACCGGGGAATGTTATCTGTGCTGAGGTCGACACCAGGCTCACTGTCTGGACGTTCTTTATTTCGATCTTGCGTAGAGGCTGTAGACGGTGTTGCCGGAATCCTCCGCGATTTCCCGCCCAGGGGAGGCAAGGAGAACGCTTCCAGGATTGTTTCGTCAATGTTATTAGCGTCTTCGGGAGCATTTCCCCAAAATAGCAGGAGGTTCTTTCGGCGTTCAGAATCGACGCGGTCGTGGTCGTCGATGTAGGCGTGTACATCGCGCTCCAATTCCTTGTCGATGTCGGCTCTCGTAAACCGGCGTCGAAATTCAGAGTCGGGGAACTCGCCTCGGCGGATCGGGTCGGCGTGGTTAATCAGCACGGGCCGTACGACGCTGCCGAGGACGGTCCGAGGGACGAACGACCAGGGCTTCTTTGGGTCTGCGGTTGAATGAACGGTTCTGACGATCGCGGAAGTGTTGAAGGGAAACAGGCCGTAGCCTTGCGGCGTAACGCCGAAGGCCTCGTGACAGCGTTCTTGGAGAGGGCATCCATCGCACGCGTTAGGCGTCTCGCCGTCGCGTCCTTGCTCCAGAGCATTTCGGCCCAAGCGGGCCGCATTGAGATAGCGTCCGACGAACGAGGCAATTTCTTGACTTCCGGTGTCCGCATGGCTGAATGGAACATCCAGGTTATAGACGTACCCTGCCGTTGCCCGGATGCGTGTCAGCGCGGTCTCTGGGATTTGATCCAGGTAGCCGGGGGTAACAGCCATGAGCGTGCGGATTGGGGCGAGCGCCGTGTGTCCGTCGCGGTTTGCTGCTTCGATTACTGCGTCCAGGAGGTCTTGTTGGACGCCTTGAATGAGGGCAAAGTCCTCGATGAGGAGAATAATTTCCTTGCCTAGGCGCTGATACTCCTCACGCACCTGCACCATGGCGTCTAGGAGGCGTCCTGCGCCAAGGTTGGCCGCGTTCTTGACCGCAGCTTCCAAATTCCTGTTGAGTAGGTCCACAGCCGTGGCCTGTAGGTCGTCTCGCGTAGCAATCTGGTTGAGCAGCCGAGCGACCATATCCGAAGCGGCGTTGTCGTAGTCGACGTCGAGCGGCAAGTCCTCAATAGTGAAACTCTCAGGACGCTCGTCTTGCCCGCTGCGACGATCCTTGAGGAGCTGAGCCGCGAGTCGCGGTACAAACTTCCCTTCCGACAGCATGTGCTGCCGAATGAACGGGTCATGCAGCATCGCTGCCAGCCTGCCAGGGCCGGCAAGCACCCGTCCTGGCCCAGGGATCTCCTTCGGAGGTGTCGCAGAGAGACGCTCACTCAGTTCATTGAGGATTCGGCGGCCAAGCGACTCTTGATCAATTTCTGCAGTGAACCTGTCGATATCATCCCTGAGTTGTGCCAGCTCGCTGCTGTCCGCCTTGGCGATGAGAGCCTTGACCACTGCCTTGAGGCTGGTCATAGAGCGTTCGAGATAGATGACCTCGTGGGTGTCCGAGGCGGGAATGAACTCTGGGATCTTCTCACGCACCCATCGGATCAGGTGAGACTTCCCGGCCCCGGAGTCCCCCAGGACCAACATCAGGAGAGCGCCTGAGTCGGATTTCTTCGTGAGAAAGTCGTCTATGACCGACTCTTCATTGATCAGGTCGCCGATCGGCTGGACCTGCTTATCCTCCGAGACCAAGGCTCGCTTGATACGCAAGGGTGCATGCGTGGCAAGGAATACGGACCGGTGTGGGCTAATGGCCTCGGTGTTGATCGTGGCAGCAGCGGTCGCCGGGTCCCAGCAGAGGTCGCGGAAGTTAGCCATTGACGGCCTCCAAGATGGTGATGGCGCTGACCGGTCGCGCAGATGACCTGTCGGGGTCGTGCACCTGGAGCACGTGTTGTGCATCGTCATCGTGCTCCAGCCGCAACCACCTCTCGTCTTCACCGCGAAGCAGCGCAAATGAGAGTGCTGCGCCGGCTGCGGTGTCTCCCGGTGAGCGGAGTCCCACAGCTCGTGAGTGAGCACCACCTGGCAGCACAGGGAGCTGTTCGCGGAGGGTGCGCAAGAGTTCTACTGCGTTTATCCTCACGTCGGTTTGCTGCAGTTCGGCAAGTGTCTGTCTCACGGCGGCTGTGCAGTCAGGGACAAGCCGGTTTGCGTTGCCTTCCTCGATCTGGAAGAGAGGCGCTCCTGCTAGACCCAGAGACGGCGCCCAGTAGTTGAAGCGAAGCCAACGAGTGTGGTTGGAGAATACGTGTCCTGCCTCGGGTCGCAAGGCCTCTCTTTGCTCGTTCTGCGCCCTGAACCAGTCCATCGGATCTGTGGGATCAAATGTGAGCAGCCACGCCAGAGCTCTGGTGAGGTCGCGAGGCCCGGTTTGGTCGGGTGAGTCGCCAAGCGATGTGTTCTTAGCAGGGTCGAGGATCGCGCGTCGGAGTACGGAGCCGAACGCGGATACGTCCTGGCCGTCGAGGGCAACGGCCAGGCCAACGAGGGACAGGTGCTGGTCTTCCCCTTCGATCCGAATTAGGCCCAACTCTTCCAACGTGCTGATTGCCTTATCGAAGGGGGGCTTGTCCTGTGTCTTCTCGCCGCGGATTGAAGGTGGGGACAGCAGAGCACGCGCGTCCTCCAAGGGCGGTGCCTTCTCGAGGCAGGCGAGGAGCCGTACGACGGCCCATGCTTGGGAGGGCAGGGCTGCGCCCACGTTTAGGAGAGTCATCAGAGTTCCTCCAGGGCGCGGAAGACGGGAAGCTTGGCTCGGTGGATATCGATCAGTGGGTCATTGGCCCGGTCTGGGTGTCGAGTTTGGCGCGGGTGGACGAGGTACGTGACGTCCTCCGAACTGAACCGTGCGGCGGTGTCGTAGTCCAGTGACGGTGAATCGTCCAGGATCCACACCACGGGGCCGGCCCATGACTTCAGCAACTCCGCATCCTCGTCGAGTACAACAGGGTGTGTACGTGCTGCCTTTTGGAGCACCTCTCGGCACCGCGCCGTGACACCGGGCCCACCAACGATGGTCATGCCTCGCCGGACCAGCCGCTCCAGGAGGCGGGGGACGTAGAGGCGTAGCTCCTGCTCGTCCTCCCACCACAAACTCAGACACGACAGGCCGTCACGGTATCGGGCCAGCGGGTCTTCCACGGGAGGTACCGGGAAACGCAGCCACGGCCGAGGCTCACCCGCGATTCGGTAGAAGCCAGACTTGTCGGGGTGCCCAGTTGCCCTGCAGTTCGGGCAGCCGCGGCAGGTGACACGGGTTGGCAAGGAAGCTTGGCCTCGACGCAGGCGGTAGTACTCCCCGAGCACATCACCAATACACTGACTTCCACCGAGCGCCTCTTGGAGACCCTTGAGGGATTTCTTCTGCGCATCCAGAAGTTTCTTCCGCTCTGCCTCGAAGCGATCTGCGAAATGCTCCGTGGTGTTGACTTGCGGGTCCTTGATGGTTACCTCAGCCTGTGTCGCAACGCGTTTTTTGAACTCCTCAACCCGATCCTCCCAGGCGGATTCGAGTTCCCCGTCTTCGCGTTGAGGAGGTTGCGGCACGTGGAGTTCGATCAGCATGGCGCGAACCATGAGATTCAGAACCCGAACGTTCCACGATCTATTGGTTTCAGAATCCTCGCTGACGTGGCTGGGGCGGGAGTCTAGGTCGAGCCTGTAGCGGTTGCCGCCGAGTTGCTGTTCTCGTCGGAACATGGCATCCCAGCGTTTCCACGCTTTCTCAGAGGTGATGACTGGTTCGCTAGCGAGAGTCTCGGCGATGTCCCGGTCACCGGGGGCTGTCACCATGTAGGCGACAGAGGGATTTCCGTCGCGGCCACCTCGGCCGATCTCCTGGTAGTACCGGTCAACGGTTTCGGGCAGGCATGCGTGTAGCACTGTCCGAACGTCCGGCAGATCTACACCCAGCCCGAATGCCGAAGTGCCCACGACAACGTCATACCTGGTGGAGATCCTGCTGTCGGCCTCGGTGGATTTACCTCCCCAACCCTCCACAGCATCGCGACGGTCCTGGTCACTTGAGTCGCCGGTCACATGAGTGACTCGATGAAAGCCAGCAGATTTGAGGCGCCTCGTCCATTCTTTTGCGTCTGCCACTGTCGAGACGTACAAGGCCATGGGTTTGGGAAGGAGCGCCACAGCCTCAAGAATCGAGTTCTCGCGGCGTTGCGTGGTCACGGATGCGTTGATGTAGTAGGTGGGTTCGTGACGAAGTTGGGAAGCCCAGACAATCTGAGCCTTGTCTGGTCCTGCAAAGAGATCTTCAAGCGTGCTGACTTGCTGCGTCGTGAGGGTGGCACTCATGGCGACCGTGACAGGTGCCAGACCTTCGGGAGCCTTGCTCAACCAGGTGCGACGATGGCTGGACATGGTCTGGAACTCGGGTCGGAAGCCGTTGCCCCACTGTTCCACGAGGTGAGCTTCGTCGATGACGAAGTAGTTGAGCAGACCAGCCCCTGCCGCGTCTTCAAGCGGCTTGCGCAGGCTCCTGACGAGGGACTCAGGTGAGGTGAATACAAGGCGCTGCCGGCCCGTGCGGATGTCATCGCGCATCTGCTGCTTGACGTCGTCCGGCAGACCAGCGACATAGGCGTAGCGTCCCGTAGGGCTGGTCCGCCCCTGCGCCTTCATCAGAGGACGGGTACGGCGCTCCATGTCGAGGGCAAGGACGACGGTAGGCACGACTACCACCGAGACGCCGGCGCTTCGACTTGCGAGCAGCGCAGGTGCCTGGATGACTGCGGTCTTGCCGTGCCCCGTGGGCAAGCAGATGATCACGGTGCTGCCCGGTTGTGCGAGCGCGACGGCCCGCGCAGCCTGCCTTTGACCGAAGGAAAAGTACCGCTCGTGCGTCGCGCCAAGAGCCGTCGTCCAGAACGGATCCGCGGGGTGGGGCTCCCGGCTGCGACGGTGTTCGGCCTCTGCCCCTAGGTACACCTGTCGCAGATCCTCGCGAGCTACTGCCGCCGCATCGTTCTCTTCCACCGGCGGATGCCAGAGCTTCGCCGTGATGTACAAGCCCCGCTCGTGCGGCATCGCATCGCAGTGCAGTTGGGACCACTGTTCTTGGGAGGGCAGTAGAGGGTGAATGGGGACAACCAGGCCGCTGTTGACCTCGCGGGACTGGGCTTCAAGCAGGACTTGACGGATGAGGGCCGCCGCATCTCGCCATCCGGACGACCCGTTGTTCAGTCCGACGAGGGCGTCGCGGAGGCGTCGCAGGGTGCCCTGGCTGTCGTCCATGGGCGGGACCGAGGGCCAGGAACGCAGAAGTTCGTCGGCTCCAGTCCAACTGTCAACGGCTAGACCAGCCTGGCGCGGGGAGGTGCTGCTTGCGTCAGGAGTCATGCCGTACCCTCCTGTACCCGCTCTTCACGATGCACGTGGCCGCGACCAGTTGCACTGTCGGCTGGGTGAGTCCCTCGACAAGGGCGTCCGCGACGGACACGTCCGTCATGTAACTCTCGGTATCTCCCAGCAGGTGGCCGGCAGCCCCACGAGACTTGGCCTGGGCTGCGGCTACCGCGAGGCGACGGCGAGCCGCCTTCTGCGCGCGATCGCACTTGGCAGGGAGTTCCGTCACCCGCTCAAGCTCTTCAAGGGCGATTCCGTTGGCTGACTTTGCTGCGGCTGCGTAGTACTTCCACCCTCCGAAGACGTCGGTGAGTTCATGGATCAGTTTCGCGTTGTAGTTGTGGTCCTTGTTGTTGTCGTAGGGCTTCTCCAGCCACACGAGGGTCTGCTCGTCGGTAACGGCCTTCGTGCTGCCTGCTGCGACCCACACCTTCAGGGCGAAGGGGGGAAGGATCCGGTCTGCCTGTCGTCGGAGCGCGGGACGTGCCTTCTCCACGTCCACATCGTTGACCAGGGCCACGGCACCGCTGATGTCGGCTTCCACCACGAAGTCGAAGCCGAAGTAGGGCTCCAGTTCGCCCCGGTGCTGGGGATGGAGGCGCCAGAAGGCCGTGGCCTGGCCTCGGTCATCGGTGTAGATCGCTGAAGCCAGCATGTCGACCAGCGGGTTGCCGATCCGGAAGAGGCGGGTGCCGGGGGAGCGCAGCGCGTCGGCCCGGAAAAGCGCGGCCTCGGCGGCTTCAGCTGGCACCTTGGCCTTCAACGTCTGATAGAGGTGCGGTGAAACCAGCGGCTGGGCGTCGAGGTTGAACTTGTGACGCGTGCAGCCGTTCACAGAGCGGGTCCAGTGCGGCAGCTTGATGCCGTTAGATCCGTCGCCGACGTAGCTGAGTAGGGCTTCCTCGATCTTGCGGCGCGGCTGCTCGAACTTGGCGATCGCGGTGGCAACGTCTGATCGGTAGGTGGAGGACTCGTGGACGGCCTCGACCCGGTCGAACTTCGCGATGACAGCCTGAGCATCTTTCAACTGGGCCGTGACCTGAGACGCCGAGTTCGCCAGTCCTTCCGGCCCTTCAGCGAGAGCGGTGCACCACACGCCGGAGAGATCCCTTGCGATGGCGTCCTGCAGGGTGGAAACCGAATCGGAGAAGATCCGGTAGCCGTCTGTGAGCAGAGCCTGCCAGGCACCAGTGAGCTCTTCGATTTCGGCAAGGACGAACTGAGAGGCAGGATCTTGTCCAGTCTCTTCAAAGTCGGGGTATCGGTCGATGCGACCTAGTCGCTGCTCAAGACGGTTCGGTGACCAGGGAAGCCGCAGGTGTACCGCGGTGTTGGCGCTCTGCAGGTTCAAGCCGTCGTCAGCCGAGTCGTCCATGACGAGAACGCGAGGCAGCTTCTCAGCACCTCGAGCAGCCCGAGGTTTCTTCGGGTAGGGCGCTCGCCACGCCTCTACGGCCTTGTGCGACCTTTCCGAGCCGACGTCGCGGGTATGCTCGGCGACGAGCATGCCAGGGAGACGACGGCGCAACTCCCCGGCCAGATTCGATGCGAGTGAGCCGGCTCCCGCGAAGATCGCGGTTCTTCCCTGCCGCGAGATGATGGGCAGGAGGGCGGCAGCGAGTTCGCCCATTTCCTCATCGAAAACGTCCTGCCCGAGCTTCGCTTCGAGCCGCTCGAGAAGCGTCGCCTCGTGCGTCAGGAGAGCTGGGCCGACCAGCAGCTCGCGCTCCTGGCGCGTTAGACCAGCACGGTCTGCCGCCTGCGTGTCCTGGCGTACGCGCCACCGCATTGCGTCCAGGAAGTCGTTTGACGGGCCTCCGAGTCGAGAATTGAGTACACCGAGGACGAGCCCGTACTCGGATTGCTGATCATCGAGGTTCACATCGAGCAGGCGATCCCAAGTTTCACGCTGCCAGGTCCGCAACGTCTCCGTGGCAATGGAGTGCAGCGACCCGTCACCGAGGAGTTGAGGGAGGGCGCGACCGCGTACCACGTAGGGGGCGAGGTCGGAGTCTTCGTTGTCGCGCAGGATGCGGGCTCGGCGGTGACGGATCACTCGGCGGTCAAGCCGGTATGTCTCGCTGATGTGAGCTCGGAGCGCCTCGACGCGCATGGCCAGTTCAGAGGCGTCCGCTTCGTCAGCGAGCTCGTCGTACTCGTCGAGGAGTTCGAGGATGCGCGGCGCCAGGTCCTCGAAGAGAGGGTCTTCGGGGATGACTTCCCTGATGCGGTCGATCGCGGAGGGCAGAAGGGGAGGGAGCTTTTCGTCGAGGCCGGAGACGCGGTCTGCGAGCTTCTCACGCATCTCATGTCGACGCTCGAAGTCGGCCCGGATTTCCCAGCTGTAGAGGTCAGAGTCGAGGAGGTGCAGAAGGGCCAGCTGAGCGGTCGGTCCGGCAGTGATCGGTGTGGCTGACAGGAGAAGAAGCTTGGGTGCTTTGTGGGTCAGAGCGCACAGCTCGCGGTACCGGGGGTCGTTGTCGTCGATGTTGTGTACGAGTTCGTGGGCTTCGTCCACGACGACGAGTTCGCTGTCGTGGTACTGGGCCCAGTTCTCTGGTGTCTCGTGAGATGAGTACCGCACGCGACGGTCAACGAAGTCACCGATGAAGAACTTGTCGTGCAGTTCGCTCATCCACTGCCGCCGCAAGATCTCTGGGGTGATGATCGTGATTCGGGCGCTCGGGTTGTCGATCAAGGTCTGCCGGATGACGTAGCCGGCCTGGATGGTCTTTCCAAGGCCGACTTCGTCGGCGAGGAGATACCGCTGGACCGGATCCGAGAGCACAGTCAAGGCCGCGTCGATCTGGTGGGGGTAGAGCTCGACTCCAGACGAAAGCAGGGCGGGTGTGCTAGCGCAGGCTGCTCGCTGAGCGATGAGGTTGTGGAGCAGCGGCATCCGAGTGTTGTGGTAGTAGCCGGACTCGTTGCCCCCCGAGACCAGCACCTGAAGTGGGTCACGCACGGGTTTGTCCCACCGGACTCGAAGCTCGGTCTCATGTACCGGAAGGTCGGACTGCGTGTTAGGAAAGTGGACGAAATACGTGGGGCGCTGAGCCATTTGCACGCGCCCCGCGAGCCAAGTACCGGTGTTCGGGTTGCGCCAGAAAACGCGAGTCTCCCGCCTGAGTACGGCGTGCCGGCATGCAGTTACTGGAACCATGCACGACTCGACTTCTGGCTCGGCGACAGACTCGAAGAAGTCGATGCGGAGAGTGCCCCCGTCGACAGCCCCCACTCGGCCGATCCCGGGCGCTCCTGTGAACGTGACAAGGTGCCCGACCGCGAAGCCTGAAGACATCCTTCTGCTCGCCCCCCCACCTGCTGGTTTAACAACTGACATGAGCTTAGGCGCACCCACTGACAACAAGGTCGACGGACTAGTGCCATAAACCGCACGTACATTCGAAGTGAAGAAGGGGTGCGCTATCGATGACGTTCACTCCGGGCGGCATAGTGGATCAATCGGGACAAAGAGGCCGAGCGGGGGCTCCTTGCGAGGTGCAGCGCGCCATAAAATACGGCTGAAACGCAGCCTTGCTCCGAGAGGCATCTCGGGTACCCCGACGGGGCGCGCGGGCGCCGCTTCTGTTCTGCTGTCAGGGCTGACGTGCCGACTAACCTGCGTCGACTCGAGTCGGCGCCGGTAGGGCGTGGGCGCCCTCGCGGTAGGTCACGTGCACATATACCTCTGGCAGTGCACTCGATCCCGGTCAAAGTTCCGACCCCTTGGCCGGTACGCAGTGTCAGTGGCCTGGGCTGTACTGTCTGGGCGCTCGCCTCGCTGTCCGTCCGCGGCGTGGTATCGGCGCAAACCACCACATCACCGAAACAGAAAGAAGACTGTGAACGTCCCCGCCCCTGCCGGTATCGCGACCCTCGTCGCCTACGTCGCCACCATCCCTGCTGCCAACCTTGCCGTCACCCATTTCGGAGCCGTCCCCGTCGGCTTCGGCTACGCCGCCCCTGCCGGCGTCTACATGGTGGGTCTCGCCTTGGTACTTCGGGACCTCGCCCGTGAGTCCGCCGGCCGTGGTGCTGTTCTCGCGGCCATAGCCGTCGGCACCATCCTGTCGTACTTCCTTGCTGACCCGGCGCTGGCTGGCGCCTCAGCTGCCGCCTTCGCCGTGGCCGAGACGATGGACTTCGTCGTCTACGAGCCTCTCCGGAAGCGCGGCCTGCTGATCGCGATGCTCGCCTCGAACGCCGTCGGCCTGCTCGCGGACAGCCTCCTCTTCCTCAAGTTGGCCTTCGGTTCCTTCGAGTACCTGCCCGGCCAGATTCTCGGCAAGGCGTGGATGACCTTCGCTGCAATCGCCGTGCTGGCCCTCCTTCGACGCCGCAAGCCGGCGAGCGCGAGCGCCTGATCACATCAGCGCCGTTGGCGACGTCATCGGGGGTGCTGGTGAGGGCGTCGCGTGGCACTGACCTGTGCATGCGCAGTACCAGTACAACTCCCCGTTAGCGTCCGGCCATTGACGCCAGGGCACGAGTCGCAGGGCCAACTTGCCTCGCTCCTGGCGCCTCCGATACGGTCGCGTCATCAATGAGGGCCCCACCATGCCTACTAGGTCTGGTGGGGCCCTTTTGTGTCCTCTCGAACCCGGGGGGACCGAGTGTCGCGTGCCACCGTCTTCTTCAGGTTTGGCGGCCAGGGAGACGGCGGCCGTGCTCATGCGAAAGGACAACTGGTGAGTACACACCATGGCACAGGCTCCAGCCAGCAGTCACCCGGGCATGGCCCCGCGGACGGCGCCTGGAGCCCGGAGGTTCCACCGTCGACGTCCGCCCCTGTACGGCGCGCAAACGTACAACTGCTGGTCGGCGGCCGCACCGTCTTCGCGGTGTACATCTCGCCCGCGATTGTGGCAGGTACAGCAGTTGCGTCCCTGGTACTCGGAGCGGCGAGTTGGGGCCACTGGCCTTGGCCGTAGAACCGTGAGACAGGCCGCGGGGGCACCTGCTCCCGCGGCCTTCGGCCGGCCATTGAAGGCACAGACGGAGTGCTGCAGTGTCTCGTCGGCGTGGCCCTGGGCCGCGCGCTATCTGTAGCGGCGGGTCGGCACGAGCCTAGCCACTGCCAGAGTTTCGCTCGCTTCGTCTTCGTCCTGTGGCGCAGATGCCTGTCGTACAGCCTCGATATGCCGCTCGATCCCTCGCAAGTTCTCCTGGAGGTCCATGGTCACAACCCCGTCTACGGTGACCTTCAGCGGGTCTGCGAGGAGCTTCGCTCGCCGCTCGCCCAACACCTCCAGCGCAACTGCGCGCACCGAACGCAGCCGGAAGAATCGGCGTTCCAGGTCAGCCGGGTCGGCGTCCGGGCCGAGCTGCGCGAGCAGCCACGACCGCTGAAACTCGTCCACAAGGATCACATCCTCAGTACGAGGCACGGCCCGGAGCCGCTCGGGGGAATTGGCTCCAGGCCGTACGCGTGAGCGTATTACGCAGAGGACGAGCGTCCCCGTCGCGACGCAGGCTTCTTCGCCCCGCCCGCGCCGGCCGTCTCCTCCTGGCCGTCGTCCTTGCTCCCGGACGGCTCCGCCGTCTCCACCGCGACACCCTCGTCCGGCTCGTCGCAGTCGTCTGGCGGCACCTCCCACGCGTCCGGGTTGGTGATCAGCACGGCCACCTCCGAGTCCGGGCAGTCGCCCGGCAGCAGGACCAGTTCCTCCCTCGTGGTCGGGTCCTGTACGTAGACCGCGGCCTTCAGCCGCCCGCGGCCCGCCATCACAGGACCTTCGCCACGATGTGTGCGTCCGGGGTGTGCATGACAGGCATGCCGACCGCGGCGCCCTTGGTCCAGATCTGCACGGGGTCATCCTGGACACCGCGCGTGATGATCAGGCCGGGAGCGTCCTCCCGGATGATCTCCGGGTTCGTCCCACGCGACAGCACCAGTGCCTCCGCGGTCACCCCGTACATGGTCTGCGCCCACTTCTCCCGCTCCGGCGGCACCAGAATCCACAGGTCCTCGGGCAGCACCTTGCGGGGCTTGCCGTCCACCCGCACCTGGGCCTTGTAGAACTGGAGCGGCGGCAGGCTGTAGTTACCGCGCACCACGTTGATCTGCTGCGGGGTGAGCGTCGCCGTCGGCGTGGTCGACGGGTTCACGCTGCCGTAGTAGGCCGCCCGGTAGGCGTTGTTCGCCGCCAGGTAGCTGAACGCCTTCCGGCTGGTGATCACCAGCTCCGGCTCCGGCGCACCGATGTCGTCCAGGTGCTGGATCCACCGCAGCTCGTCCGCGATCGGGTCAGAGGCCGGATCCGACCACGGTATTCGGGCAACCGGCATGTTCTCGGCGGGGACGTTCCAGTCCACCTCCAGCGTCAGGCCGTTCTCCTGCTCCAGCGTGAACCGGCCGTCCGTGAGCACGTCGCCGGCGGCAAGCTCCAGCCGGGACCGGATGGCTTCGACGTGCCGTTCCACATCGTCGTACAACAGCTCGATCAACCGGTCCTGGTCCGAGCCGTGCGACGCCTCCAGCAGGATCTGCTCCTGCTCGGAGACGACGAGCTTCTGGCCCAGCGCGGGCAACGCACCCTCGCGGGAGGTCTGCCACGCCTCACGGGTCGCGAACGGCACCGAGGCGTTGAACGCCCGGTACTTGGCGACGTTGACGTACCGGCCGGAGTCCTTCGTACGCCACTTCACCTCCCGCATCTCCACGGTCGGGAAGATCGTCTGAGTGAGGAGGAAGTCCTTCGGGGACGGGATCGCCCTGGCGAACGCCGTCAGGTCCATGACCGAGACGTCCTTGAGCAGGTCCTGAATCGTCACAGCTCAGCCCCCGCTCACACGAAGCGGATCTGCGCGGCACGCGGGTGCCACACGAGCTGCGACACATCGATGCCGCCCGGGACCTTCGACGCCTTCACCGCGCCGTGCCACAGCAGCGCAGCCGGAACACGGGTCTGTCCCGGCGCGAACGGGGCCTCGGCGATCACGAAGCCGCGCAGAATCTGGCGGCCGCAGTGCGCCTCCGGGTCGTACGGGCCGTACAGGCCGGACTCCGTGACCCTGCCGACCGGCACACCGGACAGCACCCGGCCGTACGGGTCGCAGCCGTCGCCGCACACGTAGTGCGTGCCCTCGCAGAACAGGTTCAGGTCGAGCGTGATCGTGTCGACGGAGTCGGTGCCGTGCAGGGACGCCAGCCACTCGCGGTTGGCGGTCGTGTACTCGGACTTCGAGACGGGCTGGATGGTCATGTGCTTGGTCTCCATGGACGCTGCGGTCAGATTCCGCACACCGCCCACGGAGGCGATGCCGTCCACGAAGTTCAGGGGGCGTGGTCCCCCAAGATCAGGTGCCTGGAACTACCGGGCGGCGGAGTCGCTGAACTCCGGGATCAGGCCACGGCGCTTGGCCATCTCCAACCCGGCCGAACCAGGCCTGGACACCGAGGCCGTACGGGTCGGGCCGCGACCGGCCGGTGCGCCCGCGGGGGCGGCCGGCACAGGCGGGCGGACCCCGCCGAACAGCTCAGGGCGACGGGCCCGCAGGGCCTCGGCCGCCGACTGGATCTGCGCCTCGTCCGCGTCCTCGTCGTCCACGGCCAGCAGACGCTCCGCGTCCACCAGATCGTCACCCTCCGCGCCGAGCGCCACCAGCGCGGCCCGACGAAGCGCCGCCCTCTCCCGCTCGGCGGCCAGCTCCTCCCTACGCGCGGCCTGCAGCTCCCGCTCGGCAGCCGCCTGTTCCCGGCGCTCCACCTCCGACAGCGCGGCCTGCTCGGCCTCCCGCTGCGCGGTCACGAACTCGGTGAGTGCCTTCGGGGAGTCGAACCCGAGCGTGGACAACAGCCGCTTGATAGCGGCCCGTTCGCCCTGCGCCTTCTCGCGGGTGAGCATCTTGCCCAACCGGTCCTGGGTGACCGTGACCTGCTGCTCCTGGCCGCCACTGTCCGTGGCGTCGTCGAGCTGGTCGTTCGTCTCGTCCTCCGACGAGGCACCAAGAATCGGGTAGATCGGCCGCCCGTCACGGCGGTGGCCGACAGGACGGCGAGGCGGCAGGGGCCGGACCATACATCTCCTCCAGAGCGCGCCCCCGCGCTGACGGCCAGTGTAGCCACCTGCGCCGACATGGCCACGAGCCCTGTCCCCCCACACACACAAGATGGCGTCGAACAAGGAAGGCACCACCCCGAGGCGCGTCACCGGCCCGCCTCCCCCGGCTCCCGCTCGATCACCTTCCCCACCGGCTTCCTCACCCCGGCCGACCCCGACCCGTCGTCCTCCTCCTGGTCGCCGTCGTCCTCGTGCTCGCGCCGAGCATCGGCCTCCGCCATCCGCACCGCGGCCTCCTGCTCCGCCTTAGCCCTGATCCGCTCCACCTCCTGCGAGGCGTCCTTGATCGGGTACCCGGCCTCCAGCAGCATCGCCACCGCCGTCTCCAGAGACAGCACCCCCGCCCCGTACGCCTTGACGACCTCCTCCAGCACCGCGCCCCGGTCCGTCGGCGTGTGCGGCGCCCACGCCAGCCGCGCCGGCAGCGTCTCCCCAGAAGCCCAGCCCTCCGCACGCCCGGCCTGGTACAGCCGCTGCACCATCTTGAACAGCAGCCGGTACTTATGTTCACGCGCGAGCCGCATCATGCCGATCAGAGCATCCAGCGGCCCCAAAGCCAGCTTCAGCGCGTACCCCGACGGCACCTCCGTGGCCTCCAGCGTCCCGAGCCCGGCCGCCGTCACCCGCGAGTTGGCCGCGATCCGCTCCAGCAGGTGATCCACGCGCGCCCGCAGTTCGGCCAGCTGCGGCGACGTGTCCAGGGCATCCATCCGCCCGGTTTCCCCGAGCTGCCACACCGCACCGGCCTTCACCTGAAGCTCCTGCGGCCTGCCCGTCGCCCGGTCAACCGGCAGCCGCGCACCCGCGAGCCCGATGATCGGCGTGCCCGTCGTCGCGGAGGCCGCGGAGCTGTCCGAGTCCGTGGCCGCGAGCTCATCGAGCGCCTGCAGAACCCGAGCCAGAATCGAGCGCCCCCAATGCTCCCCGCCGTCCGGGATCGTGTTCGCGATGTGCACCACCGGCACAAAGTCGATCATCAGATCCAGCCGGTTCAGCTCCGTGCCGTCCGATCTCACCCGGAAACGTGCCTTGTCCATCGGCAGCCGGTCTAGCGTCTCACCGTTCTTCAGGTCCTCCAGCAGCCACTCCGCGTCCGTGAGATAGCACGTCACGTTGGACGTCCGCCCCGGCTCCCACGGGTACTGCCGTCCACCAGCCGCAGCGCCGACGTCGCCGTCAGGCTCGTCCTCGAAGATCGGACCCAGCTCGTACGTCACCCGGCGCACCCTGGCCTTCAACCCTGCGTCGTCGTCCGCTGGCAGCTCCCACGCCAGATGCACGCGGCTCGGGAAGTCCTCATCCTCATCGCCCCACTGCGGGAAGAAGAACCCCGGATCGTAGACCCGCAGCGTCGGCCGCTGCGTCTGCGGGTTCCACGCCAGCACCATCACGCTGTCCCCGAGCAGCACCGCCGCCCGCTCCGCCTGCTGCACCCGGAACGTCAGCAGCTCCTTGTCCGCCCACTTCCGCAACCGGTCCTGCACCGCGGCGGCCTCCGCCGCACCGGGCGTCGGCGTCTCCTCATCGGCGTGCTCCGCGCCCTCGACCGCGACCTTCTGTTCTGAACCGAGGAGGTAGCCGAGCGCGGTGTCTACGAGGTTCGCCGCGTCGCCCAGCTCCCGTCGCTCCAGCGCGCTCTCGTCGCCACCGGCCGCCGCGAGCTGTCCGGCCTGGTTGTTGTCGTACGCCGCCAGCACCTTGTATGCGGCCAGCCGCCGTAGCTCCTGCGGCGGGACCCACGTCTTGGCCAGCTCCGGAAACGCGCGGCTGCCGGGACGCCCGGCATCGGCCATAACGGGCTTGTAGTTCAGCCACGACCACGCATCGATAACGAGTTGGCGCAGGCCCACAGTCTCCTCCGGACGTCGGCCCCGCGCCGTTGATCAGCCTATAGCCCAGCGAACCCCACGACCCGGCTACGTGACACTGGTCGCCCAGGTGGCATGGCGTTCTGCCGCCACCTTGCGCAGGCGTTCGGTAAGCGCACCCCGCTCCGCTCCGTGCGTCTTGTTGCTGTGGCAGTTCGGGCACAAGGTGACCATCCCCTCGTAGCGTGGAGCCCGTGATTGCAGGGGAAGTTGGGATTCATGGGGTCCAAGAAGAAGCCGCCGTACGACGCCGAGTTCC
>NZ_JBVHHL010000070.1:0-36972 GCF_055561075.1 Streptomyces sp. NPDC022910 | reverse complement strand
CCCGCGGAGCGGGTAAGAGCCTGCTGCGCAGGCTCTGAGGGAACTTCCGCGCGAAGCGCGGAAGTTGGAGTGAAGCCCCGCGCTGCGCGCGGGAAAACGAAGTGGGATTCCTCGCGGCGCGAGGAGTTGGGCTCTGCGCTGCGCTCCGAGCCTTGTTTCCTTCCGTCAGAACTTTCGCTATATCCGGAGATTGGGCTGGTGCCCTCCGGCTCTCCGCTGACGCTCCGAGCCGGCGGCTCCTTCGTCGCTGCGCTCCTGGAAGGAGCCTGGGGGTCCGTCCGCTGCGCTCCCGGACCCTGCCCGCATGCGCGGGCAGCCGGCTACGAGGCGATGTGGCCGGGGTGCTTAGTCGGCTGTTTCCTTCGTTCCAGAACTTTTGGTGAATCCGGATTCAGGGTGTGTGCCTCCTTGGGCTGAAGGTTGCGGAAGCGGGGTGTGGTGTGTCCGGGTGGGTGAGGTGATGTCAGCTGGGGTCGGCTGTACAGACATTGAGTTCCTTCTCGTGCTCGGGCGGGGTGTCAGTCGTGCTGCCACCAGGTCACTGCGAGGCCGGCCAGGAGAGCCCCGATGTGGCGGGACGGCTCCGGTGAGGAGCGCTACGGAGACAACGCGGCGCCACGAGACGGGGTCGGGCGTCACGTGGTCCTGGTGCGGGGTGGTGGAGGGGGTGCGGTTCTTCTTCGGCATGGCGGGAGTCCGTTCGGGCAGGGGGCGGCGGCGCGGGCTGTGGTGCTGGGGCCAGTGAGCTAGAGCCGCAGGTCTGCAGAAATTTGCGCTTCTCGGGGTTGTAATGGTGGGCATGGCACGAGGAGCGCCGAGTCCGGCCGATCTGCGGGTGATCCGCGAACTTGCCGCGCGGGAGGTTGTGGTGACGGCCAGCCAGTTGGAGAGCTGGCGGCGGGCGGGTTTGTTGCCGCGTCACCGGCGCCCCGGGCTCGGGCGCGGGCAGGGGTCGGTGGTGGACGCGGTCGATCCGGTGGTGGTGGAGAGCGCCGCGGCGCTGGCGCGGCATCTTCGGCAGGGACGAGACCGTCGGCTGGCCGTGCTGGAGTGGTTCGCCAAGGCCGGCATGGGCGTGCGGCCGGGGGCGGTTCAGGTGCCGGAGCCCCCCATCGGCGCCGTGCGTCAGGCTCTCGTCTGGGCGCTGGAGAAGTCGGTGTCCCACCGGCTGGTGGAGCTCGCTCGCAGCGCGGCCGGGACGGGTGAGGAGGGGCAGGACGCGCTGTATGCGACCGCCGGGCGGCTCGTGGCACCGCGCCGCGGGGCGGCGAACCCCGCCCTGGTGCGCGCGGCCCTCGAAGCCGGCGAGGACGTGCCGGTGGAGGCCGAGGGGCCGGACTCCAGGAGCATGGTGCACCTGGTAGCCGCGATCGGCTTGGGGGTGCATGAGGTTGGGGCGGACGCGCTGGCCGAGGCGTTCGCCGCGTTCGGCATGTTCGGTCTGACGGTCGAGGACTGGGCGCAGATGCTGGGGGCGGCCGAGCGGGGCGAGGGGCCGCCGGTGGACTGGGGGCTGTTGGAGCGGTACGTGGATGCGGTGGGTGTGGTGAGGCGGGCCCGTGATGAGGAGCTCGTGCGTGCGCGGACCGTGCTGCTCGGTCTTCGCGGGTTCTACGGGCTGTATGTGATGCACGGGCTGCTCATGCCGGACACACCGGCGCAGGCCGCGCTGCGGCAGCGGATCGACGAATGGGGCATGTTCCCCTTCCTGGACCACCTCATCACCGTCAGCCCCTCCCCCGGCCAGTTCGCCGAGTCCCTGGCGGTCTGCCTCGAACCGCCCTTCGACAACCTGTACGAGGCGCTCATGGAGCAGCTCGCAGCCGACCCGTACGTCTTCCGGATCCCCGGCGACGACACAGGCGCCGCCGGCTTCGGCGAGGCGTGGATACGCACCCTGCGCGAACAGACCGTGGCCGGGTGAGAGTCAGGCGGTGGCGTGCAGCAGGAGGCTCGCCGAGAGCGCGCTGGGCCTGTTCTGTCGGATGACTACCCCCTGCAAGTGGCGTAGGCCAAAGCTGGTGTTGGGCTTGGCTGTGCCGAATTGACCAAGGGATTTGCCTGATTGAGAGCCGTCATCTTGAAGTCGGTCTGTTTTAGTTGGAGATGGGCGTAGCCTTGGGTGGAGTCGGCGGAGTTCGTTGTCGTCGGCTGCGCACCGCTCTGGCTACATGGAACTGCATGCCGCAGGGTTCGAACTGAGGCATGAAGAGCGGCTGGCACCCGTCGTCGACGGGAGTTCGGTCCCCTGGGGATCCGACTGACCAGCAGCTCGCCTAGGACCGTGGAACGCCGGTCGGCACGGGACATCGCGGAGACATGAGCCGCTGGTGGAGCGTGACGGCGCTCGCCGCCCCCTGTGGACGGCGCGCAGTGGAGGCAGTGGCTCACGCCCTGCCCGCGGGTATTTCCTGCTGCGCGCGATGCCCAGGAGGGCAAGATCGTGACTTCTTCGTTCGACGACTTCGACGGCCTGGACGGGCAGGAGCCCGACGAGGGGCTGCCGCCCCTGCTGCGCCGCCCCGAGCCGGTCGCGGACCCGCTGCCGGTGACCAAGCTCCGCGGCACCCGTAAGGAGCTGCTCGACAACCCCGACGCCTCACTGGATGAGGCCGCGGCGAACGCCATCACCTCGGGTGCGGTGGACCCGGCTCGGCTGCAGGCCCTCGTGGCCGGTAAGCCGATCAACCTGCTGACGGCCAAGCCGGTGGTCGGCGGGATGCTGTACGCGACCGCGCCGCACTACCGCTACCTCGACCTCGACGTCCTGCCGGACTTCATCAACCAGCGGTGGGCGGACCAGCTGCACACGGCCATGGACGTGGCGCCGTCCACGTCGCTGGTGCCGGCGTACGAGACCGTGGTCGATCCGAAGACCGGCAAGCCGCTCGCGATCTTCACGGTGCGTATGCCGGACCGCAAGGCGCTGGCCGAGGCGGTGCGCGAGAGCATGCGGAAGACGTACGAGGCCCAGAAGGGCGAGAACGTCTACACCTCGAGTGTGCTCCAGCAGGGCGTGAAGGAGCCGCTGACGCTGTTCGTGATGCGCGTCGTGTACGACGACGGCACCGAGGACACCTTCCTGGTCGCGGGCGACGGCAACAGCCGGATGGTGAGCATGTGGCTGGCGCGCACCGGTGGCGACATCGAGAAGGCGATCTCGGCCTGCACCGCCTCCGTCATCGGTTCCACCGAGCGGTCCGGCGGGCGCAGCCGCGCGGAGCAGGCGGCCACGCGGCGGCGGGTGGGCGAGCTGACGAAGCGGACCCGTAAGAACCTGGCGGCGCCCACGCTGACCGAGGCGACCCGACGCGAAGGCCACACGCTGGCCTTCCCCGCCACCGTCGTGGTCGGCGCGCAGGCGGACGGGGGTGAGCCGCTGACGGACCTGGTGGCGGCGCGGGACGACCTGCTGGCCACCCTGCACGTCCGCGTCACCGCCTGGACGCCGGGGGCGCAGAACACGCAGGGCATGCAGCGGGTCTACCGGCACGCCCTGCGCGAGGGTCTGATCACCCCGGACGTGCACCGGGTCCTGTCGGGCACGGTGGGCACGCAGACCATGCACGAGCTGCTCGGGGTGCCGGCGCACCGGCTGTGGTCGGCTGCCGTCCACCAGCACGCGGTGCTCGCCGGACCGCACGCGGACGCCATGAACCAGTTGATCAAGCAGGAATTCGGGATGGTCCAGGCCCGCCGACAGCCGATCAGCGAGCGGCTGGCGCCCATGGCGCTGTCTGCCTACCGCAGCAAGGAGGGCATCGAGCAGCCGCTGCGGGCCTTCGGCAACGGCGGCACGATCACCGACCGGGTGTGGAAACAGCCGTGGGAGCTGACCAAGGGCGACGACGTCTTCGGGGTGCTCGACGACATCCTCAAGCGTGCCCTGACCGGCGAGGAGGACGCCGTCGCGGAGCTGACTGTGCTGGGCGGGACCGCCGCGATCCTCGACGGGTACATCACACGGGACCGCGGCTCGAAGGAGGGCACCGACCGCGACAGCTACAAGGCGCCCTTCCGGGCGACGCCGGTCAAGCTCCTGGCGCTGCTGTCGAAGACCTCCGGCGGGCTGAAGATGCTGCACTCCATCGCCGTCGCCCACGTCGCCGCCGACCCGGCCGTGCTGCCGAAGCTGTTCCACACCCAGGACCGTGAGGTCGGCGGCGTGATGGTCCACGACGGCGAGCCCATGCTCGACAGCACCGGTGTGCAGGAGATCCTCGACTACGAGTGGGACCTCGTCCACGCCGCCGACCCGGCCCAGGCCTTGGCCGCCATCGCCAAGAACCGCGCGGCGGCCAAGGCCAAGATGAACGGCACGTCGGCGGAACCGGAGGCCGAGGACGCGCGGCTGCGCCGACTGCTGGAGCAGGGCATCACGGGCGCGGCCAAGGCCGGGCGGGCCCTGGCCCGTATGAGTCAGAAGCGCGGCAACCAGGTCTTCGGCACCTTCGGGGCCGTCGAGGCGCTGCGTGTGCAGCTCGGCAATCTCAACGGGATCCTCACGAAGTTCGGGCCCGCCGATCCCTCGATCTTCGTGGTCGACGAGGACGTCGACGGGGACGAGGAGGACGCCGAGTGAGCACGGCTCTGACTGTGCCGGCGGCGATCGGCCAGGCGCTGCAGCCGGTCCTGCGGCTGATGGACCCGGTGCTCGACCTCCCCGCGACCGCAGAGGGCCGCAGGGGCGTGGTGGTGTGCCGGGCCAGCCCGGCCGTGGTGCGTCGCCGGGTGGCGTCGAGCTGCGCGGTGTATGTCGCGTGGGACAACCGCCGTGGGTGCCGGTACGTGGGCAGCGTGTGCCGCCAGGGCCCGGGCGCGGTCGGCGACCGGCTGGCCGAGCACTACGCCCACCGCACGGCCGGGGTGTCCCGGCGGACGTCCTGGTGCCTGCTGACCGTGCTCCCGCTGTCGGAGGGGACCTCCTTGGAGGCGGTCCGCGTCGCCGAGGGGTGGACGGCCCGGCTGCTGAACCCGGCGGACGGCTCGGCCCACCCGCGGGTGGATCTCACACAGACGCCCGCGACGCTGGTCTCCTTGCATGGCCCCGTGCGGTAGGAGACAGCTGTCGAAGCAGGGACGCCCCCGCAGGTCTCGAGAGGAGACCGAAGCGCGGCCTTTCGCCCCCGCGGGGGCGTTCCTGCTTCTGCACCACCGAGACGCGCTGGCTCTACGCTTTTGCCATGCAGCTGCCCGCCCTCCAGCAGCTCCACATCGCCCTGAGCCGCTCCCTGGCCGACCCCGAGATCAACACCGGGGACAAGCGAGCTGAGCGCCTGCGCACCGCGGTGTCCACACTGGAGCACGCGGCCACTGACCTCCCGCTGGCCGCTTCCCGAGCGCGGTCAGCGCGGTCTGCCCCCGGGACGCCGTCGCCGCCTTGCCCTTGTAGCCGAGGTGGCGCTGCCACCGGGCGTACACGGCGAGCGTGAGCGTCCCGTTTCGAGCCGTCGGCCGCGTAGGTCTTGTGCTCCTGCTTGGTCTTCCGGGTCGGTCTTGGCGGCCTTGACCAATTGGGACAGGTCGACGGTCGGCACGGACTTGGCCGGCGTGGTGCTCGGGGTCAACGCCGCGGCGCGAGACCAGCGGTAGGAGTTCACCGCCTTGCCGCCGCGCGCGGGCAGGCGAGGACGGATCCGCATTCACCACTGTGGCCTGGCGGGCAATTCTGGTGGCCGTCCGCCGGTCTGCCCGGCATGCTCCGAGGGTGAACACTTCCTCCGACCTGCTCCCTGTCGTCTACGCCGACGAGTCCGCGAACTCCGGGCAGAACCTTCTCGATCCCCATCAGCCGGTGTTCACGCTGGCTGGGGTGCATCTGCCCGATGAGCTGGCCGCGTCGATCGTAGATGAGGTCCGGTCCAAACTTCCGCCCACCCAGGGAGAGCCCAAGTACGGTTCTCTCGCCCGGTCGTCGGGGGGCCGGAGGGCTTTGAGGCGGGCCTTTGAGAGCATGCCCGAGGGAAGCGTTCGCAGTTATCTGATGGACAAGCGGTTCATGGTGGTCACCAAGCTGGTCGACGTTCTGGTGGAGCCGCTGGCCGATGCGGACGGTCTCAACCTGTATGAGGACCAGGCCGGTCTGGCCTTGGCTGAGTTGCTGCGCATGGCCGGCCCAGTCCTCGGCGACGCTGCGGCCTTTCACCAGATGCTCCAGGCCTTCGTCGACTGGGTGCGTCAGCGGGTGGCGACCGACGACTTCTTCACCGCCATAGGCGCCTACAAGGCGTCGATCCCGGAGGAGCACACGGACTTCGCCGGATGGATCGAGTTGCTGGAAAACTGCCGGGAGGTGGCCGCCGAGACCGCTGCCGACCTCGCAACCGGCGAACAGCGCGACATCCTCGACCCGGCGGTACCGGCGCTGTACTGCCTCTGCACCAGCTTCGGTGAGGATGTCGGGCGGTTCCGTCTCGTCCATGACACTTCAAAGGTGATCGACCGGAACGCGACGCTTCTGGGCATGGTGCATCTCCTCCCGGATCTCGCCCGCCCCGGCCGCTTCAACGACCCGCTCCCGGCCGTACAGATCGACTTCGCGGACAGCACCTCCCATCCCCAGCTCCAGATTGCGGACTGGGCAGCAGGTGCGGTACGGCAATGGGCCGCCCACTTGGCAGTCGGTGGCGGTGACCGGTTCTCGGAGGAACTGGCGGACGTGGTGAAGCCCTGGGTGGTCGGCGCTGTATGGCCAGCCGGGACCGTCGATCTGCGCGCGTCCAGGTCCGGAAGGGGGTGACCGCGGTCCTCCAAGCCCGCGCGACGGCCGAGTGGGTGCACGAGCGAGCGCAGCCACGCGCACAAGCTGCCCGCGCAGCACCTCGGTCGCCTCACGGATTTGTGGGACCACTCCCCGTCGGCGCCGCCCGTTCTCGGCGTCCTGTGCGTGCCCCCGTCCAGCTGAAGGCGGCGGCGCAGCCGCGCGCCTCCGCCAAGTTCTTGGGGGCCCGCTACCGCAGCGGTGTCAGCCTCAGGCTCGGCGTGCAGGCGCTGTTCGAGGACGTGGGGTAAGGAGGAGCGCTCCGACGACGCCGAGCGGGCTGCATCTCGGGGTCGCCAGCACGCGGCCGGAGAAGCTGTACGGCACGGGCCCGGACAACCTGTGGGCGCTCTCGGCGGCGCGGCAGGCGGTCGTCGAGCTGAAGACGGGGTGTGTCACCGACACGATTGCGAAGAAGGATATGGACCAGCTTGGCGGCAGCGTCCGCTGGCTCAACGGTCACAATCCGGAGGTGGAGGCCCTGGCGATCATGCTGCATCCCAGCCGGGTCTGCGATGCCAAGGCCATCGCGGTGCCGGGCATGCGGTCGTCACCCCGGCCCTGTTCGAGAAGTTGAAGGAGGCCGTGACGGCCTACGCGGCCGCGCTCGCGAGCAGCCCGGACCGCTGGGCGGACGAGCAGGCCGTCCGTGAACAGCTCGCGCACCACAAGCTCACCGGCGACCGGTTCTTCACCGCCTACTCCGAACCCCTGCGCGCCTGATCAACTCCAGGGAGACCAAAGGGGCCTGGGCCGGTATGGGTCTGCCGCGTACACCGGCAGGCCGTCCCGGCCTGCGGAGGCGTGTCCCCCGGGCGTGGCTGGGCGTCCCCGCCGGCACCGGTGTGGGCCCGGGCCGGTCGGGGAAGGCAGGGGGCCGGAGCGGCGGCCCCTCGGCGTGCGTCAGGCAGCCGGGCGGGCGGCGAGGTCGGCGGCGGTACACTCGAAGCGGACGGCCTCCTGCAGGGTGAACATGCAGTCGGCGTCGGTCAGTTCGTCCTCGTCGGGGATGCGTGCGGCCTCCCGCATCGTGCGCAGGGCCGCCGCCGCGACGACCGCGACCGGGTCGGTCGTGGTGTAGAGCCGCTCGAACATCCTCGGCTCGGTGAGCCATCCGCCGGCCCGCACCCCGTAGATCGCGGGATTGCAGATGTGACTGGCGCCGACAAGCCGGTCCAGGACGTCCGCGGCCGCGCGCAGCAACTCCGCGCACGCCTCTTCCTCGGCGGCTGCCTCCAGCACCATGGCGACGACCTGCATGAGGGGCGCGTCGTGCACCGTGACCTCGCCGGCGGCGTGTTCGTTCACGGCGGGCTGAAGGCGTGCGCGGGCGGCGAGGTTGCCTTGCGTCCACTGCAGGGCGTGCTTCAGCTCGCGGTCTTTCACTACCCAGGCCACCGCCGCGTCCACCATGCGGGCCGCCTTCTCCCCCTCCGCTCCGAAACCGGCGCGCAGCTGCGCGGCGAGGCGGCGGGCGAACCCGACGTGGGCGGGTTCCCTGCGGGCCCCGCGCGGGCCGAGCTTCTCGCGCAGCATCTCGGTGTACTTGCCCTTGCGGGCGGCGGGGCCGTACTCAAGGAGGGTTCGGGTGCCAGCCGCTGGCAGGATGGGCCCGATGGGGGCGCACCGAGCTCCATCGGGGGGAGAGAACGAGGGCATGCTGAGAGCCGGAACGACCTGCACCGACGCCATCAGTTTCCTGGATAACGATCTCGTGGCCGGGAGCCTGAATGATGTCTCCATCCGGATCCCTCACATGATGAAAACGGGCGCGGATGCCGAGGCCGAGATGCGGGCCGTGCGCACGCGGTACGACGAGTGGATCTGGAAAGCCGCCGAGGAGCTCAACCGGCGGTTCAGCGACCGGGAGATCGCGGGACAGCTCCGCGCGGGCCGCTACCGGGCGATCCTCACCGCGCCGCTGGACGAGGCCCGGCTGATGATGTACGTGGAACTCTCCGAGCTCCGGGACTACTTCAGAACCGTGGCCAACCGGTTGCGTGCCATGCAGCAGCGGTACTGGCGCGCCGGTGCCGTCCGGTACGCGGTGCTGGACACGAACACCACGCTGCACTTCACGCGGTTCGACAAGGTCCCCTGGCAGAAGGTGTTCGGGAAGGGCACCGCGGTCATGGTGCCGCACGTCGTGGTCGACGAGATCGACACCAAGAGCTACCAGACCGGGGATAAGAAGATCTCCCGGCGGGCGCGCGGCGTGTTCCGGTTGCTGGAGTCGGTGCTGGAAGCAGGGCCCGAAAAGGCTATCGCGGACGACGGAACCTCCGTGTTCATCGCGGACGATGAGCCCGGGCACGCCCGCCTTGCTGTGCCGGACGACGAGTTGGTGGCCTCGGCACTGCGTCTGCGCCAAGCCGTCGCTCCCGCGGAGGTGGTCGTCGTCAGCCGCGACATCGGCGTACGGACCCGCGCCCGCGCCTGGGGGCTGCCTGCACGGCCCCTGCCCGACACGTACCTGATCGAGGGCGGCGAGCTTCGCCGGCTGGAACTGGAACAGGCAGCCGCCGAGCTCGTGCCGGGCGGGGGCGTACCAAAGCAGCCCGAACCGAAGGAATCGGCCGCATCCTCCCCCGACCCGGCGGCACGTCAGGCAGGGAGCGGCTCGTGAACGAACAGGACGGACAGGACGAGCAGGACGGGCGGGGCCGCCAGGACCGCGCGGACGCGGTGGACCGCGAGATGGCCGCACGCCTGCTGCCCGGTCCCGTTGTACGGGCGCTGGGCCGCTGGTGGGAGACGAATGCGGCTGCTTACGCGGACGGGACACCCGGCGCGCACACGATCCGGTACACGCCCGGCCGGTGGGCGCAGATCACTCCGTGGCCCAAGGCGCTGGCGCCCACCTCCGCAGGCGGTGACGCTGCGGTCAGCCGGGCGGAGGTGGCCTCGGCCGTCGCCGACGCGCTGCGGCGGGAGGCGTTCCGGGAGGTGCTGGTCGCAACCTATGTGTGGGGCAAGGGAAAACGCGGCACTCCCGGCGGCAGCGGACCGTCAACCCTCCACAAGATCCTGGCCTTCGACGGCCTCGACGCGGCGCTGGCCGCCGCGGTCACCGCATTGCGCGAGCACGGTGCACCACAGGCGTACGCCGCGCTCCAGGGACAGGTTCCCGGGCTCGGGCCGGCCTTCTTCACCAAGTTCCTCTACTTCACCGGTACCGCCGTACCACCCGCCCGCGGACCGCGGCCGATCATCCTCGACCGCGTGCTAGCCAGCCGTCTGCGGCAACTGGCCGCTGCCGTCGGCCGGGAGAGCGGCCACGATATGGACGGCTCGATCGCTGCCTGGGTGTGGTCGGACGGGAACTGGTCGCCCCACCGCTACCGGGTCTACCTCTCCTTCATGCACGCCGCCGCCGACCAGCTGGCCGCAGAGGACAGCTGGCCGTCCGGCGCGGCCCCCGACCTCCTCGAATGCGCGCTGTTCACCACCGCCTGGGAGACATCCGGCTAAGCGGCACCGCAACCGGGAGCGGGCAGGGGCGCTGCCGGCGTGCTCGGTCAGTGGGCCTGGGCGCGCGGTGTAGTGCTCCTGCAGTCGGCGCAGCATGCTGCGGCAGTACCGGGCCAGGGACCGGTGGCGCGGTAGCCTATGGAAGATGCCCCGCGACCTGGATCGCGCGCCAGGCGTCGATGTCGCTGTCCAGCGCGGCCAGCAGACTACTGACCATGTGCCTCGCCCCCGAGATCGCCACGCTCGCCACCTGGCTGGAGTCGGTGCTGGCCGAACAGGCCAGCACCGGACAGGGGCTGCTGCGGCTGCCCGGCGCCGAACAGGAGGGACCGGAGGTGTTCATGCAGGCATGGATCGGCCACCTCCGCCAGCTCGCCGACCGGGCACGCGACCGCCGCACCGGCGCCGACGGGGCACAGCCGTCCACCCGAGCGCCGTCAGACACCGGGCCGGCCGGGAGCAACACGGAGCAGGGCCCGTGACCGGGCACGACCGAGAAGGACGGTGGACTCGGCGTCGCGGCTCATCGCCCACCGGCCCACGCGGCGGCCCGCGCCGTCGTACGGCGCCCACAGGCTGCGGCAGCGCCGTTCCTCCTTGCCGAGCCGCTTGAGCAGGGCGGCGCAGGTCCCGGTGGTTTACAGAGTGGTGTCCTCCCACTCTCCGGGCTCCTCGTGGATCTTCTGCAGCAGCCCGGCGAAGGTGTCGCTCTCCAGGAGGAGGGCGTTGAACTGCAGCGGGATCCGCTTGTCGTTGATCTCGGCCGTGGGTGTACCTGGGCCTTCGGGTTCCTTGGCTCCCCCGGCCTTCTCGTAGGCGTTCTGGGAGGCGGTGACGAAGCCGCGGTACTTCATGGATCTCACCGCCGCGTCGAACTCCGGGCCGCGCAGTCCCTCCACCTTGCCCGCCAGTCGAAGCAGGTAGGCGTCCGTGAAGCCGTCGACGCTCTCCTCGGGCTGGTTGGCGTAGAGCACCTCGTGGTACTCCACGAACTTGCCTTCCTCCAGCGCGGCGCGCAGCGCGTTGACCGCCTTCTTCGAACCGGTGCCGCCGACCCGGTCGTCCAGGAAGGAGGCGAGGGTGTACTCGGCTCTTGTCCAGCGTTCGAGCATCGCCTTCCGCAGTTGCGGACCGCCGCCGGTGGTCTCGAACTCCTCGCAGTACGGACAGCGGGGGTCCTCATACAGGTGCACCTTCACCGGCGCGTCGGGATCGCCGACCGTGATGGTGGTGCCGTCCGTACCCAGTTTCTCCGGTAGCTCCTCAGCGCTCGCGAAGTCAGACCCGTACTGCGCCTCTCGCTGCCCGCACCCCACCATCACCAGCACTGCAGCCGCGCACGCCACAGCCCACCGCCCCCTGCGCACCATGCGTCATCCCCTCCCCTTGAGAACAGCGCGACCTTAGATCATCCGTACGACAACCGCACCAGCGAAACCCTTCACCAGGCCCGCCCCCGCAAGTTCTCTGCCGGCGCAGTCTCCGGCCGGGCTTCCACAGGTCCGGGCGGCCGGCGCCGCCGTGTGTCTGGTGTGGGTGCTGGAGCGGTCGGCCGGAGTGCCGCCCGGGGCGGGCGAGGAGGCGCAGGGGGCCAGGTCGCGGTGTATCCGGTCGGCTTCCCCGCGGACCTGGACGGGGATGTCGCGCGTTCGGCGACGAGGCGGTCGTAGACGGGGGTCTGTTGGAACACGGTGGGGCGGTTTCCCTTCAGCGGGCGGTACGCCGGACCGGCGCAGCATGCGGGCCCCGGACACGCCGCGCTGGCAGCGGGCGTTCAGGCCAGGACGGCGGGGACGGCGGCCTCGGTTGTCCAGTCGCCGTCGAAGAGGGCGGCGACCAGGCAGGCATGGGTGTCGGGGAGTTGGCCGGTGCGGTGCTTGGTGCGGGCTTTGGCGAGCCAGGCTCCGATCTTGACGGTGTCGCCGTCGACGCGGATGGTCTCGCGTGCTGTGGGGGCGCGGCCTTCGCGGTGGAGGAAGAGTTCCAGGAGCTGGACGGTCTGTTCGAAGGTGCGGCGGGTGCGGCGGGCCGGGGAGAGGGGGTTGGTGTCGGGGGTGAGGCCGAGGGCGGTCAGTAGGTGCTGCTGGCCGGGGTGGAGGGCGGGCCAGGTGGTCAGTTGGCGGTGGAGCCAGGAGCCGATCTTCACTCCTGCCAGGAGGGTCTCGCGGGTGAGGGCGGCCGGGTCGGCACTGGAGGCGAGGTGGGCGCGCAGCAGGTGGTATTTGCGGTGCCAGTCCGCGCCGTGGGGCAGCCGCCAGTCGGCGGCGAGGGCGGTGAGGGCGTCGGCGCGGGCGGCATCAAGGGTGTTCTTGGCGGCGAGGTGGCGTTGTTCGGCGAGCCAGGCGCCGACGGGGGTGGTGGCGGGGGCGGCGAGGTGGGCGTGGGTGCGGTGGTAGTCGGCTGCTGCGGCGAGGCGGGCGCGCCAGGCGGCGTCGTGCTTGTCCCAGATCATGTCCAGCGCGTCGAGTTCGGCGATCCAGTCGGCTTCGAGGCGTCCGGCCTTCGCGGCGTCGCGCATGGTGGTGATGAAGGTGCCCAGCCGGTAGCCGGTGGGGTCGGTGTAGTCGGCGGGGACGTCGAGGTGGCCGTACTGGTCGCGGTAGGACTGGGCGGCGGCGAGCCCGAGGCGGCGGGAGCGGGAGACGGACGCCTCGCGGGGGTCGAAGGAGGCCAGGTCCATGGCGCGGGCGATGCGTTCGGGGTGGACGGTGAAGTCGAAGTGCCAGCGGCGTTCGATGACATCGCTGGTCTCCTTGTGCAGGCGGTTGGCCTTGTCCGGGAGGCGCTCGAGGATGCGGTGGTCGTGGCTGGCCAGCGCGCAGGCGATCGCCCAGACGGGTTCGTAGGCGGTGCCGAGGATGTTCTCGCCTTCGGCGCCGGGCGGTACGTAGACGGGGACGATCAGTGAGGCGGTCTTGCCGCTCACGTCGAGGCGCAGGGCGCGGCCGAGTGCCTGGACGCAGCGGATGACGCTGCGGGTGGGGTCGGCGAAGACGATGGCATCCACGCTGGGGATGTCGACGCCTTCGGCGATCAGGCGGGAGTTGGCGAGGATGGCGCAGTCGGCGGCGGCAAACGCGGTGAAGGTGTCGGCGCGCTGGGCGGGGGTGTGCTCGCCGTGGGCGAAGAACAGCTCCGGGGTGATATCCGGGCACACAGTGGGGTCGGTCCGGGCCAGCAGGCGCAGGGTGTGGGGCAGTTCGCGGGCGAAGCGGCGGGCGTCGGAGACAAGGTTGAAGTAGACCAGGACTTTCTGCAGGCCGTGTTCGGTCATGGCGCGCAGGACGGACAGGTGCAGGGCGGTGGTGCGCAGCGCGCTGTCCTGCTCCTCGCCGTTGCCGTCGCCTAGAGTGGTGCCGGGGGCGGGGAGATTGAGGCGGCGTCGCAGGTCGGCGTCGGTGAGGGTGGGCACCACGATGCGGTAGTCCGCCGCCCGGCCGTCCTCCACCGCCTGCGCGAGCGGGTACTCGAAGACCTTCTTGCCGTAGACGGCCTCGTTGTCCATGGAGTTGGCGAACGCATCCACGTCCGGCCCGGCAGCGGCAGGGAGGCGGCGCGGGCGGGTGGTGTCGGCGGACTCGGCCAGCTCGGGGGCGGCAAAGATCCTTGGGGTGGCGGTCATGTAAAGGCGGCGGTCCGCGCGGATCCGCTGCGCGTCGTTGACGACGGCCCACTTCTTGTCGGCCCGTCCCGCGATCCGGTGGGCTTCATCCATGACCGCCAGGTCGAACGGCGGGACCGCGTAGGCCGTGTTCTGCGTTTCCTCGATCTTGTTCAGGGAGTCGTAGGTGCAGATCACCGTCAGTGCCGGGATCTGGTCCTCGCTCTCCCCCACCACCGACATCAGCCCGCCCAGCGCGTGCGGGTCAGTGGTCGACATGACGCGGGCCGCGACCAGATCGTCGCGCCCCGCGGCATCCAGGGAGGAGACGATCACCATGTGCTCGCCGTGGCCGTCCCGGCGCCACGCCAGGGCCGTCTGGGCCGCCAGGTCAAGGGTGGGGACCACGAACAGCACCAGCCGCGCGCCGAGTTCGTCCGCTGTGCGGATCGACACCAGCGTCTTGCCGGTGCCCGTCGCCGACACGAACAGACCCCGCGTCCCTGCGCGCCGCAGATGCCGTGCCAGCCGCGTGACCGCCTCCGCCTGGTCGGGAAAGAGCCGCGCGCGCTCGGGGCGGGCAGGCCTCGGCAGTTCCACCACAGTCATGACAGCTCTCCTCTGGGTCAGTGACTCCAGTAGTCGCGGCGGGGCAGTTCGGCCCACACATCGGGCGGCCCGGTCACGGCGCGCCTGCTGGCCGGGCGCAGTCCTGTGAAGGCACAGGCGTAGGCGACGGCGTTGTTCTGGTAGAGGTAGGAGGCCAGCACCTCGGCGGAGGTGTCGTCCTCGTCCGGTTCTCCGCCAGGGTGCAGGTCTGAGCCCTCGATGATTCCATGGCGGGCGATGCTGCCCTGGTTGCCGCTCTTGGGATTGGCGTAGAGGCCGTAGCAGAGGGTGCCGGCGGACAACCGGGCCAGCACGCCCGGCATCTGCGGCGCATATCCCCAGGGCTGGGTGACCACGCAGCCGCCCGGCACGGACGTCACGCCGACGATGTGCAGGCTCTCGTCCATGTCGTACTCGTAGGGATCCTCCAGCAGCTCATCGATGAGTTCGTCGTCCGCCGGCGTCGCCTGCAGACGGCGCACCGCCTCGGCCGCGTCGATGCCGGACACGCAGGCCAGGCCCGTGCCGTCGTAGTCGAACTCGCCCAATGCCGTGGTGAGGCGACGGGCCTCCTGCGCTGCCGCACGCTCGGTGTCGGTCAGGGCTGCCCCTTCCCGCACCGAGAACAGCTCGGGCGTCGGTCCGGCCAGGCTCAGCCGCCCCGGCGACCAGCCGCCGAGCGAAAGCCGCCAGGGATCGGCCCCAGCAGCGGCGAGCGCCCGGGCGTTCTCCGGCCTCCGGGACAGGACGGCGTCCCACAGGGCCGTCACCCCGTTCTCCAGCGCATCCACATCCGCAACCCGGCGGGCCAGCTCCGCAACGGCCTCCGGAGAGCCGAACACCGCTGCCCGATGCAGGGGCCTGCTCCCGTTCCAGCTCTCCGGATCGGCTCCTTGGTCCAGGCGTCGGCGGATGCCGTCGGCATCCGTCCAGTCCCAGCCCATGCCCGCCCAGCCGTCACTCGCTGCCGCCACCGCTCCCCCTTCGAACACGTCGCATGCGCTCGCGCCACGTCGACCCGCCCCCGAGCACACGTGCGCTACAGGCCCCTGGCTCCATCCAAGTCCGTTGACCGGACGCTATCACCCCCAACACAGTTCGTACGCTCAATGTACGCGATCCATACGCTGTTGGTACGCGATAGGTGCGTTTCAGGGGTAGAGTCAGGGACGGAGGTGTCCCATGTCCGAGTTGTTCGACGCGGTTGACGCGCTGGTCGCGTCCCGCTCCCCGCTGCCGCCGCCGGCGGAGCGCAGGCGGCTGCGCCAGGCGCACGCGCTCACCCTGGACGAGGTGGCGGCTGCCCTGGACGTGCGGCGGGCGACCGTCGGCGGCTGGGAGTCGGGCCGGACCGAGCCCCGGCCCCCGGAGCGGGAGGCGTACGCGCGTCTGCTCCAGCAGCTCGCCAAGCTCTACCCCGCCCCCGAGAGCACCGGCGTCCCGCAAGAGGACGCAGACACCGCGGCCCCGCAGACATTCACCACCGCAGCGCCCGCAGTGTCGGCTCGGCCCACGGGCGGGGCACAGAAGGCTGCTGCAGTGCCTGTGGCCGAGGAGCCCCCGGCCGCTCCCCCGGCGCCCGGTCGGCCCGCGGCACCGGCCGCTGTGTCACTGCCGCGGGCCGAACAGGCGCCGCGAAGCTCGCAGCGCCCCGCCGCGAGGAAGGCCGCCCCGGCGAACACCTCCGCGCCCCGCGGCGTGTACGAGCATGGTCCGCTGCTGGTCCTCGACGCCGGCTTCGAGCGGAATGTGACCGGCTACGGCGTCGGCGGTCTGATCGTGGATGTGCCCGCCAAGTCGTTGCCCGCGCTGGTGGAGTGGGCGCTCACCGAGGCGCGGCTGGGGTCGGAGAAGCTGCACGGCTCGGGGAAAGACGGTGACCCGCTGCTGGTGCTCACCGAGGCGGCGTGCGAGCGCTATGGCCTGCCCGCCGTCCTCTCCGAGAGCGAGCGGCTTGCCGGGCGACTGGCGGAGGGACACAAGGTCATCAGGCATCTGGAGCGCGCCGGCTGGCAGCTCACCAAGCGGGGGCTGGGGCCGTGGGCGCGGATCTACCGCCCCGCCCAGGGCAGCCGCAGGCAGTGCGTGCAGCTGTGCATCCCCTCCTGGCGCGCCCTGGACGACCGCTCCTGGGGCCATGCCGCGCAGCTTCAGCCCGCCGAACTCGCCCGGGTGCTGGGCGTGTACGCGGCCCGGGTGATGACGCCGGTCGGCTCCACCGCGGTGACGGGGCTGCAGCTGATGATCGCGCTCAGTCCGCCGACCCGCGCGAGCGAGCCGGACGCCGACGGCAGGCGGCACCGCGAGCACCGGCCCGGGTCACTGGGCACGCAGCCGGTGGACCCTGCGCCGTGCGAAGCGACCGACGGCCACCCCGTCCTGGCCCATCTGCCCCGCTTCCACGTGCGCGGCCCCGGCGAGCGGCTGTTCGAGGAGGCCTACGACTGGGCGCGGGACCTCACCGACGCCGAGTGCATGCAGGGGCACCTGGTCGGCCTGGATGTGAACCTGGCCTTCGGGGCGGCCGCCAACGGTGCGGTCGTCGGGCTGTCATCGCCGCCCGAGCACGTCACCGATCCGGTCTTCGACCCAACGGTGCCCGGTTCCTGGCTGGTCGACCTCTCCCACGTCGATCTGTCCCGGGTGAAGGTCGGCAGGCAGTGGCGCGACCTCGACGCCGCGCTGCTGCCCAGCCCGTTCACGCCGACCGGCGAACGCCCGACCGGTCCGGCCTGGTACGCCACGCCCACCGTGGCCTACGCCGTCGAGCTCGGTTACGACGTCGCGCCCGCCGAGGCCTGGGTGCGCCGGGAGAGCGGCCGGTTCCTGGACGGCTGGTACAAGCGGCTGCGCGATGCCTACGTCGCCACCATGGCGGACCTCGGCGTCGCGGAGAAGCTCTCCCCGGCCGAGTTCCTGGAGGCGATGGACGGCTACAAGAGCCGTGATCCGGAGCTGGGAATCGTGGTGGACGCGGTCAAGATGACCGTCAAGGGCGGGATCGGCAAGCTGCAGGAGAAGGCGCGCGGCGGCGGCTGGAAGCCGGGGCATGCCTGGCCCGCCCTGGCCCGCCCGACCTGGCGGCCGGACATCCGCGCGACCGTCATCTCCCGGGCCCGGGTCAACATGCACCGCAAGATGCTCGCCCTGGCGGCGGCCACCGGCCGTTACCCGGTCGCGGTGCTCTCGGACTGCGCCGTGTACGCGGCCGACGGGCCCAGCCCGCTGGACGTGCTGCCGTACGGCGCCGATGGCAAGACGGTGCCGGGCTCGTTCCGGCTGGGGGTCTCGCCGGGGATGGTCAAGCACGAGGGCACCCAGAGCGTGCTGTGGGGGGCTGACGTGCTCGAGCAGCTCGGCGCCGACGGCCATGTCGCCAACCTCGCCCGCTACATCAAGACCGGCGAGGTCACCGCCAAGGACACCGGAGAGTAGGAGGGTTACAGGCGATGGCCACGATCGGCGAAGGACTCGACAAGGCAGTGCAGGGCGCGTTCACGCGCCCTATCCCGAAGTCCGCCGGGGCGCAGATGCGTTACCTGGTCAGGCAGCATCAGCACAGCACCCGGCGCGTGGCCGAGCTGCTCGGCGTCAGCCAGCGCACCGTCGAACGCTATGTGAAGAACCAGCTCAAAAAGCCCCGGCCGGAGCTCGCCGACCGCCTCGAGCGTGAGGTCCGCGTGCGCTGGCAGCCGCAGATCAGGGCCAGGGCGAAGCAGGTCGCGGCCACCACCGGCGGCATCATGATCGACGTCCGCGCCCGGTTCGGCTACACCGCCGCCCCCGGCAGCACCGACGACGCCCGCGTGCGTCACCTCACCCTCGCGCTGCCGCCCGGCCACGCTGCCCGTCTCTTCCAGGCCCAGGAGGCCGGTCTCACCGAGGACCAGCTCCGCCAGATCGCCGCCGAGGCCCTGGGCGAGGTCTACTTCCGCGACAACGGCCGCCGCGCCCACGGCCTCGAAGTAGAACTCACCGACCTCCTCGACCTGGAATTCGAGCTGTAGCCCCGGACAAGACAGGGAGCAAGAAGTGGCATCGGGGACAGCTGTGGCAGCAGAGGCACTGCGGACCGTGCCGCCGGCCGGGGAGCTGAGCGCATTGCTGACCTACCGGGCCGCGTCCGCAAGGGCCTGCCGACCGCCGGCGTGCTGCGGCTGTGGACGTGTCGCCACTCCCCCACCCGGCACGACGACGGCGGCCTACGCGCCGATGCGAAGGTCGTCCTCAATGCAACCGGGGGGCGACATCCACTACAAACCCCGGAACAGGTGCATTTCAGCGGGCCAGTGTGACCGTGTGAGACGACGTGTTCGTCGAAGGTTCCGGCGCAGCTATCGCGCCAGCGCTTGTAGGCCGCTGACTAGGTCGGCCTGTGCCAGTTCGTCGCGCTGGGCCGGTGTGAGCCAGCGGGCGGACGATCCGGCAGGCGTCCGCTCCACCAGCAGCACGTCGTCGACGGCCTCGGCAACAGCGTGCAGGTGGCTGATCACCATGACAAGGCGATTCCCGTTGGCTTGGGAGCGCAGTACGTCGAGGGCGGAGTCCAGTGCGGTGGTGTCGAGGGCGGCGAAGCCTTCGTCGAGGAACAGGGAGCCGAGGGCCGGGCCGCTGCGGGAGTGCAGTTCGGCGAGCGCCAGGGCCAAAGCGAGTGATGCCTGGAACTTCTCTCCTCCGGACAGCCGGTTCGGGGGGTGGGCGACGCCGGAGTTGCGGCTGACGATGTCGAAGCTGTCGGCGAAGCCGAAGCGCCCGTCGGACATCTGGCCGAGCAGGTCGCTGGCGACACCGAGCAGTGCCTGGGTGCGCAGCATGGTGAGGTGGTTCAGGAACTTGGCGTCGACCAGTTCGCGGCGCAGGACTTCCAGGGCTTCGAAGCGGGCCTTGCCCGCGGTGATGGCAAAGTCCAGGTCTGCGGCCGGCTTGATCAGGTTCTGTGCTTCCCGCTGTTTCTGGCGCTGGTCTTTGGCTTCTTTGGTTGCCTGTCCGGCTGCGGCAACGAGGGGGTGGAGCGCTTCGGGTGTGGTGAGGTCGGCGTTGGTATCGAAGCCGTCGACATCGGCAAGTGCGGCGGCGTGCTCGCTGAGGCTGTTCTCGGCAGTGGCTACGTGGGCTGCGGCGGCGACGGCACGCTGGGTGAGCTTGTCATCCAGCGTTGAGGTGGTTGTCGACAGTTCGGCGGCGTACTTGCGGACTTCGGTGATCTCTGACTGGGCCGGGGCCTTCGGTGCCTGGTGTTGGTCGGACACGTCGAGATACGTGATGGCCTGGGTGACGGATTGGGCCCACACGTCCAGTTGGCCGCGCAGTTTGTTCAGCGGGTGCTCCAGCCGTGCCTGGGTGTCCTTGTCGAGGACACGCTGTTCGCTAAATACCTCGGCTTTCTCCGCCCCTGCCTTTTCCCTCTGGTCGAACAGCTCTTGGACTACTGCCTGCCGGGCGGTGACAGTGGCGGCGGCAGCGGCTGCCTCGTCGGCGAGCACGTCGATCGCGTCGTCCGGCAGCATTGCTTGAATGCGGGAGGGAAGCGTGCTGATTTGGGCGGTGGTGCCGGCCACGGCACGGGTGTGGCGCTCGGAGGCTTTCGCGGCGTCGTCGGTGTGGCGTTGATGAGCTCGCGTGCGCTCTGCCAGCGCCTTGCGGCCGGCTTCGATCGCGGCGGTACGGCGATGCCCTTCGGCCTGTAGGTGCTCGGCGTGCGTGGCGGCTGCCTGTTCGCATGCGGCGATCGCGTCGGTGATCGGTGCTGCGTCCTGCTCGAGTGGTGCAGTGCCATCAGCGGTCGGGGCAGCCAGGGCTGCAGTGGCCGCGGTCAGTGTGAGTGATGCCGATTCGGCGTCGAAGCCTGTGGGGGTTTCGGCGGCCAGAGCCGCGAGGTCCGCGAAGGCACGCACCGCGTCTGCACTGGTCTCCTGCGCTGTCTGCTGTGCGCTGTGGTGCTCCCTCTCGCGCTCAAGAACCGCCTCCTCAGCGGCGGTCACCGCGGCACGGGCTCCAACAAGCCGTTCGACGGCCTTGTCACGTGCGGTTGTTGCCCGGCTCAGCCGGTCTATCGCCGCGGTCAGCTCGACCGTGTCCGTGTCCGTCGGGGGTGCGAAGTCGTCCGGGACCCGCCGGTGGCACAGGAGACAGTCGTCACCGGGGCTCATTTCGGCAGCGAGCGCGGCGGCCGTGCGGTGTCGTCGCAGCGCCTCCAGATGAGTGTCGGCTTCCGTGACGGCTTTGCGTGCTGCCTCTGCCTCCGCCTCGACCGGGCCGAGATCATCACGGGCGGATGTGCGCCGGTCCACTGCGGTGGCGTGTGCGCTCGCGGTGCCAGCGACGCGGCGGGCCGCCGTCAGGGCTGTGGTCAGCGCGGTGCGGACGGTGATCGCGCATGCGCGGATCCGGGCGTTCGTCTTTGCGGCGGCGCGTGCCTGCTCGGCCAGCGGTTTTACGTGTTCGGCGGCCTCGGCCAGTTCTGCTTCGGCTTCGGTGATGGCGTCGCGTTCGCCGGCGAGTTGTTCGGCAAGTGCAGTGAGCCGGTCGCGCTCGCTGCGGTGTTCCTCGGCGTGTGCCGCGAGGGTCTTGAGGATCACGGCGGCTTGGGCGAGGGCGTCCTGGCCTTCTCCTGCCGCGTCTGCGGCGGTGATCGCTGCGGTCAGTTCGCGTTCTCGGATTACGGCTTGGGCGGCGCGCTGGTCCAGGGCGGCATGTTGTGCGGCGATGTCGGTGGCGACCGGCTCAAGTGCGTCGAGTGTGGCGCCAGCATCGGTCACTGCGCACGTTGACAGTGTTTCGGCGGTGCTGGTGGCCGACGCCGCGGTGGCGCGGGCTGCCAAGACCTCGCTCCGCAGTACGGTGATGCGCTCGATGGCGGTATTCAGCCGTTCGGCGTGGGCGGTGGCTGCGTCGGCGGCTGCGCTGGCTTCTGCGGCAGTCTGCTTGGGGTTGTCCGGCATGGGGGCGCGTTTGACTCTCGCGTCGCTCAGCAGTGCCTGGAGAGTGTGGCTGTGGCGGGCGGCCATCTGCTGGACCAGTTCCAGTGACTCGGCGCCGAACAGTTCCCGCAGCCGTGGGCTGCGTTCCTTGGGTGTGGCGGTGAGGAGTTGGTCGAACTTTCCTTGTGGGAGCAGTCCGACGCGCAGGAAAGTGTCGTAGCCCATCTGCAGCACCGCTTTGATGCGGTTGTCGACGGCGGTGGCGCCGTCGGTCTCCTCGCCGGTGTCCAGGTTTTTCAGGTGGTGCCGGGCGGCGTTCGGGTTAGTGGCGTGCATGGTCCGGTGTACGTGCCAGCGTTGTCCGTCGTGCAGGAAGGTGAACTCGACGCTCATGGCCTGTGCACCATCGGCGATGAGATGCCGAGGTTCTCTGGCATCCCAGGTGCTTTTGCGGAACAGAGCGAAGACGATGGCGTCGAGCAGGCTGCTTTTGCCGGCGCCGGTGTCGCCGAGGGCTGCGACCAGGCGTTTGCCGGTGAAATCGATCCGGGCCAGGCTGGGGTAGCTGCGGAATCCGGTGAGAGCGAGTACCAGCGGTTTCATCGTGCCGCCTCCGCTGTGGTGGTGTCGGTGCCGGTCAGCAGGCCGGAGCGGTCGATGCTGTCGAGGGGGCGGCCTGCGATGGCGGCGGTCAGCAGGTTCTCCTCGCAGCACGGTGCGGGATCGTCGGGGTCGGGTTCGGCTTGCAGCTGGGCGAAGGCGGCCATGACACGGTCCAGGGCCGGGCCGGTGGTGCCGCGGCCGGGCAGATAGTCGCGCAGCAGGTCTTCGATGTCCGGCAGTTCCCTGGTGGACGTCTCCCGGTCCAGCACGCGGTGGGCTGTATCGGCGCGGCGTTCTTCGACGTCGACGATCGTCGCGTGCGGCAACATCGCAGTAAGGGTGTTGGACAGGGACGGGTTGAAGGCTTCGACGTTCACCACTGCTTTCACCCACGCGTCTCCGACCCGGCCGGCGCGCTGCGCGATCTCTTCCAGAGTGCCTTCCAGACGGATCAGACGGCGGCCGGCGGTCAGCGGCACGGTCTCGATGAGGGGCTCCCTGCCCGGGCCGATCTCGGCCAGCACGACGCTCTTGGTGTCGCCCCTCTCGCCGAAGTCCATCTGCAGCGGGCTGCCGGCGTAGTAGGCCGGGAATCCGGCGCGGGCGACGCGCTGCGGCTTGTGGATGTGGCCGAGGGCCCCGTAGGCGACGCCGGGCATGTCGGTGGCTGCGGCTGCATAGTCGTCGGCGATGGAGATTTTCCTCTCCGAGTAGGAGGGGGCGGCTCCTTCGATGAACAGATGGGCGGCGAAGACCAGAACGTCCCGGGCGCCGCTGCCCGCGGTCAGGCGGCGGTAGGCGTCGGCCTGGACGGTGCGCATCCGCTGGGCGTAGGTCGCGGTCGTCAGGGCGGGATCGGCGAAGTCGTAGGTGAACCTGTTGGGGTGCAGGTAGGGCAGTGCGCCGATGCGCAGCGTCAGGTCCCCGTCGTTGGCGGGGTAGTCGGCGACGAGCAGCCGGTCGGGGCGGGCGTCGGTGGCGAAGCGGACCCGGGCCTGGTCGTGTTCGCGGCTGCCCATGTCGTTGAGGACGTACTCCACGAATGCCAGAACGTGAGTGGTGTCGTGGTTGCCGGCGACGACGACCACGGGCGCGATCGCGCCGAGGCGGCGCAGTGCCTGTGCTGCGCGGCGTATGTCGTCCAGGCCCGGGCGGGAGCTGTCGAACAGGTCGCCGCTGTGCACGATCAGGTCGGGGGCGAACTCGTCGGCGATGTCGATGATTTCGTCCAGGACGGCGTCGACTTCGGCGTCGCGTCGGTAGCGGCCGATCTGGCGGCCCAGGTGCCAGTCGGAGGTGTGGAATACGCGTGCCGTCACGGGGACGCCTCCAGGGGACGGTCGGCGGGCGGCTGCGGCTGCGCCGCTCGGCCGGAGGTTCGGTGGCGCCGACTGTACACCCAATCTCGGGAAGAAGTCTGGAAAACTCTGGAAGTCTGGTAGCGTCTGGGGCATGAGTGATCCGCTGGACGCCCTGGAGAAGAGCATCAGCACCCTGCGGCGTGCGATCCGCGACGCTTCCGCCGCCGGTGACACCGAGCGCGCCAGCGAGCTGCGGGCGCAGCTGCGCCGTGCCGAGCGGGCCTGGGACGCCCTCCTCGACGCCGACGAACCGGCGCCCGCACCGCCCCGGCCCACGCCGGAAGCAGCTCCGGCCGCCCGCGGAGCGCAGCTCCCGGCACGTGAGCACGTCCACCGCGCCCTGATGCTGCTCGGGACCCCGGCCGCCCCCAAACTGATCGTCGGCGTGCACGAGGCGTTCTTCCCGGGCGAGCTGTCCGCGTCCAAGCTTTCCAGCCTGCGCCGGGACGAGGAGCGCTCCTACCGCTCCAGCCCCGGCGCCCGGCCGTACTACCTCCCCCCGGCACTGGCGCACGACCTGCTGACACCGGTGCGGGCGCTCGTCACCATCAGCACTTGGACGCTGGAACAGCGCATCATCGGACCACACTCACCACGCGTCGACTTCCTCACCGGCGCGATCCGCATCGCCGAGGCGGTGCACACCGCGGCACAGTCCGCGGGAAGCGGGCCCAGCCCGGAGGCGCTACGGCTACTGTGGCGCTTCGCCGTGAACATCCCCGACGCGATGCCGAAAAGCGCCTCCGGTCACGAGAGTGCTCTGGATCCGGAGCAGGTGATCGAGGCCGCCCGGGCCGAGCTGGACGTGCACGCCGACGCCGACCGAGCCGCCCGGGCCGAGGCCTCGCGGCGGGCCCGCAAGTCGCTGAGCGACGACCAGCAGCTGTTCGGCGCGCCCTCGCGGGGCGTCACACACCTGCGGGCCCGGGCCTGACCCTCTCCTTCAACAACAGTCCTCTCTCCCCTGCAAGGATCTCCGACACCGTGAAAGCACCCGTCGACGACCGACTGGCCGCGCTGCGCGGATCCGCAAAGCGCCGGCCCTACAACGCCCGCTCGCTGGCCGCCCTGGAGAACAACCCGCGCTGCACGCTGCGGGCCCTGCTGGACGCCTCCGGATCCGACAAGGCCGCGATCGCCGAGCACGCCGGCTACCCCTCCCCCTTCGGCCAGTCCGCCTTCGCCTTCGCCCGCGGCAACGTCTTCGAGGCGATGGTGAAGGACAACGGCTGCGCGGAACTCCTGCGCGTCCTGCGCGAGACGCTGAAGCTAACGCTGCCCGAGGTGGCGTACCTAGACCTGAACGACGTCGGCGGCGACGGCCGCAACGAGAGCCGCCGCGACCACACTGCCCGGGTACTGCTGCAGGCAGCCCAGGGCACCGGCGACGGCACCCTGTTCGACCACCCGATGCTCTACCTCGAGGTCGGCGGGCAGGAGGCGTTCCTGGAGCCGGATCTGGTGGCTTTCCGTATCGACGGCCGCTTTTACATCGTGGAGATCAAGAGCTTCCCGATCATCGACGGGCAGGCCGACCCAGCGCAGGTGCGGTCGGCGACCACACAGGCGTGCGCGTACGTCATCGCGCTGCGCGCTCTCCTTGAGGAGGCCGGGATCGGCCCGGAGGCCGTGTCCGACACCATCGTGCTGGTCGCACCGAAGGACTTCACCAACCGCCCGACCGCGGCATTCGTCGACGCCCGCAAGCAGGTATCCGCCCTGACCCGTCAGCTGGCCCGCATCGAGCGCATCAGCGACCTCGTGGACCTGCTGCCCGAAGGACTCACCTTCGATCTCGACATCGACAAGGACAACAAGCAGCCCCGCCGCCCGGCGGAAGAACTGGCCGAGGCGCTGGAACAGGTGCCCGCGACGTACCGCCCGGACTGCCTGAGCCACTGCGAGATGGCGTTCTACTGCCGCGCCCGCGCCCGCGCGGAAGCCTCACTGGACGTACTCGGCCCGGCGGTGCGCGAACAGTTGGGCGGGATCGACACCGTGACCATGGCCCTCGGACTGGCCCGCGGGCAGCTGACACCGACCGCTGACCAGAGCGACATGGCCGCCGCGCTGCGGCACGCAGCACGGCTGCGCGCCGAGCTGACCGGAGAAGTCGGGGGTGCCGCGTGAGCATGCTGTCTGCGTTGGCGCATGTAGAGGCGATGGAAACCATGGAGGCGGTACACCAGACCGAGTTCCGCCACCGGCGCCTGTCGGGGCGGCCACTGGTGATCATCCCGTTGACCATGGCCGGAGAAGCCGGAGCTCCGCTGGCGGCCATGATCGGCACCGCCAAGAGGGACATGACGCTGCTGGTCGTGCCGCAGCCCCGCAACCGCGACCAGAGGTTCACGTTCGCCGCCGACCTGGGCCAGATCGTGATGAGGTACATCGACTCCTACCGCCAGGACCGCCGCGGCGACGGCGAGCGCTCCCATTACAGCGACGCGCCGCAGATCCTCGTCCCCAACCACGGCGGCATCAAAGCCCTGGCCGACCTCGGACGCATGTGCCGCTTCCGCTCGACGTCCGGCCCCTACGCCGTACCAGACGTCGTCCCCGAGTTCGGCATGTGGCTGACGTTCCTGGTCGACACGTCTGAGCAGGCTGGCACCTCCATGCTGATGCCCGTCACCGCGATGCTCAGCGAGCACTGGGCCACCGGCCAAAGCACGCTGGAGGACCAGAACCTGGCGTCGCTCATGGCCTGGATCGCGCCCCCGGACGGGCTGAGCGTCGAGCAAGCCCTGGCCGACGCGGAGAACCCGGACATCTGCCCGCCGGCGGGCCCGGCGACGTCCCCGGAGTTCGACAACCGGCACCTGGCACCTGCGATCCAACGGTTCGACGCGGCCCACACCCTCGGCGACCCACACGACCTGGCCACTGCCCAGGCCGAGTTGCGCGACCTGGTCGCGGAACAGGTCAAGCCCACCTGGCGCATGATGTGGACAGCCATATCGCTGCTGCGGTCCGTCCCCGAAGCACCGCGGACCGCCAAGCGCTTCGAACGCGACTGCGTGTCCTTCACCTCCTACTCCGACTACCGGGATGCCGGCGGCTTTCCCCAGCGCAAGCGGGACACCGCGATCGGCGCGGCACAACGCCTGAGCCGGCTGGAGCGAGCGCTGGCCGACTTCGAAGCCGATATGGCGTTCGACGACCCGTTCGTGCTGGCCGACCGGCGCAGCGCCGGGGAGGCATTCGCGGGAACGGTCGAGGAGAGCGTGCCCGGCCGAATGGTCACCACGGCCAAGAACAGACGGGTGCCACGCCCGTACGTCACCCTCCGCACCGACGACCCTGTACGGCTGGCCGCCGGCACCAAACTGATCAGCCCGTCCATGCCGGCAGGCCACAAGGCCGTCATCGCCTCCGTCCACCCCGACGGCGACACCACGCTGGTCACCGTGGAGGTCACCGGCGGCATGGGACGCTCCCGCACCCCGAACCCGGGCACCGTCCCGGAGCCCGGCCAGCGCCTCGCCTACCTTCCCGACCCGGGCTGGCGCCCGACACCCGTATTCCCGGCATCCGATCACACCCCGTGGACACACAGCCCCGGCCCCGACGAGCCGGACACCGACTCCGCCGTACCCGAGGACGCCGCCGCAGAGGAGTGGGGCCATGAGGACTGACGACACCACCGCACCCGACCCGGCCGCAGCCGCGAATGTCGCCACCACGGCGATCCTCGCCGACCTGGCCGACACCCGGCACAAGGCCGTCGTCGTCGACTCCCCACCGGGCGCTGGCAAGAGCACCCTGGTCATCCGGGCCGCCCAGGAACTCACCGCAGGCGGCGAACGCCCGATCATCGTCGCCCAGACCAACAACCAGGTCGACGACCTGATCGAGAATCTCACCGAAATGCACCCCGACATCCCCGTCGGCCGTCTGAGCGCCACCGGCTACAGCCCGCCACCGGCCCTGGTCGGCCTGGCGAACACGACCGTCGGCCGTACCCTGGACGACCTGGCCGACTGCCAGATCATCGTCGGCACCGCCGCCAAGTGGGCCACCGTCCGCGACAGCACGTTCGGCTGGGCGATCCTGGACGAGTCCTACCAGATGCGCTCGGACATGCTGCTGCAGATTGTCGAGCGCTTCGACCGCGGCCTGTTCGTCGGCGACCCGGGCCAGCTGGACCCGTTCACGATCGTCGGCACCGAACGCTGGATCGGGCTGCCACACGACCCGACACAGAACGGCGTCAGCGTGATGCTGGAGCACAACCCGGGCATCCCCGTGCACCGGCTGCCGGTGTCCTGGCGCCTCCCGTCCTCCGCCGCGCCCACCGTCAATGAAGCCTTCTATCCGTTCACCGGCTTCACCGCCGGAACCGACCACGGCACCCGCGCCCTGGGGTTCGACACCGCCGGATTCGGCAGCACCGACCTGGACGAGACCCTCACAATGGCCTTCACCACCGGCTGGGCCCTGCACGAACTCAAGCGCCGCCACGTCCCGCGCACCGACACCGAAACCATCCAGACCGCCGCCAATCTCGCCGGTCGGCTGCTGGAGCGCGGAGCGGTCGCCACCTGCGAACGCAACCCCGACGGCCGCCCCCTGACCGCCCGTGACATCGCCATCGGCGTCGTCCACCGCGACCAGGCCGACCTGGTGCGCACCGCACTCACCCGGACCGGCCACCCGGACGCTCCGGATGTGGCGGTCGACACCGCGAACAGGCTGCAGGGCCGCGAGTTCGAAGTCGTCATCGTCGTACACCCGCTGTCCGGCCGCCGGGACGCCACAGCCTTCCACCTGGAGACCGGCCGGCTGTGTGTCCTCGCCTCCCGCCACCGGCAGGCATGCATCGTCGTCGCCCGCGAGGGAATCGCCGACCTCCTCGACAGCCACCCCTCGATGGACCCGGTGCACCTGTCCGTGCCGGCCAAATTCCCCGACGGCTGGGAAGCCAATCAGGTCATGCTGGCAAAACTCTCCCAGCACCGGGTCGCCGCATGACTCCCGGGCAACACCCTGACCCGGGGATGCAGCTTTCCCGTCGAAATCGAAAATCCATTCTTTTTTCTGGGCTTCGTCAGTACCGGCGGCCGGGACGGCGAAGTACTGATGGGTGGCGCTTTGTGTCCTGGTGGGAAACGGCCGTTGTTCCCAATTCGTGAGAGATCTGTCAGCGGTGGCCTTCAAGCTAGGAAGCTCGGTACACGTGGGGAACGTACGAGGCGAGGGGCGGAATGGATCAATCGCGACAGTGGTGGCGGAGCGTTCTGTCCAGCGACTGGACTGTGTTCGCCCTGCCCGAGGACCTCGTGCGGGAACGCTATACGGCCCTGCTGGCTGCGTTGGAGGAACTGTCTACCCGCGGCCCGATGTGGACACCGGCTCAGATCCTCGAGCAACTGCGCACCGTGGGTTACCACGATGGGCTGGCCGAGGAGCAGTTGCTGTCGTCGCTTGAGCAACTGGCCAAGTGGGAGCTCGCCAAGCCGTTCAGGGACTATGCGGCGCCGGTGCGCAATTATCGCGGGGTGATCTCGCGGCAGGAGGCCTGGGCGTTGACGCTGCGGGGTCGGGCGCTGGTAGCCGCCGTGCGGGCAGCGGTGCTGGACTCCCGTCGTGCACTGCAGCTGCCGAGCCGGCTGCTGGACGGTGTGGAGCAGACGGTCCGCCGGATGCTGGAGCATTTCACGAGTGATCCTGGGCTGCTGACGGGTGATCTCGATGATGTGCGGACCCGGATCGACGAACTCCAGCGGGTTACGGCCGACTTCTACGGTGCGCTGGCGCAGATGGTCCAGTCCGATGTCACTGACGACGACGTGTTCGGCAGGAACCGGGACCGGGTGCTTGAGGCGCTGCGGCAGTTCCCGCGGGAGTACGGGCGGGCGCTGCGGCGGGTGGGGGACGCGCTGGCGGCGTTGCGGGAGGTGGGCCACGGTCCGGTCGTGGAGACCGCGGCCGTGCACGCGGGGCTGGTGGATCCGGCCGAGCAGCAGCGCTGGGTGGACGAGCGGATGCGTCGCTTGGCCGACTTGGAGGCGTGGTTCACGCCGGACGGGACGGTTTACCGGTTGATCGCTTCGGCGACTGGTGCTGTGCACACGCTCCTGATCGCGATCGACCGGCGGTACGCGGCCAGGAGGCGGGGTGCGGATCTGGGGGCTGACTTCCGCTCTGTGGCGCGCAGTTTGCACCGGCAGGGCGGCGAGGAGCAGGCGCGGCGCGTGTACGGGGCGGCGTTTGGGGACTGGCCGGCGTGGCACGCTCAGATCGGGCCGGCCGAGGAGGACGTGGCTCATGCGACGGTGGCTGCAGCCGGACTCACGGTGCACCGCGTAGAGGTGACGCTGCGTGAGCATGAGCGGGTGGGGAAGCCTGGGGGCAGGCCCCGGAAGCTGGCGGACACCACCGTGGACCGGGAGGGCGCGCTGGCGCAGGCACGCGAGGAGGCGCAGCTGCGCCGCCGGTTTGCCCGGGTGCTGGTGACGCCCGGAGAGGTGGGGCTGGAGCATTTCGCGGGGTTGGCAGCGGATGCTTCGGTGATCTTGCTGCGGGCGGTGGAGGCGGCGCTGCAGGAATTCGACCCGGTGCTGGGGTTCGGGGCTGCGGTGGCCGAGGGGGCCAACGTCGTGGTGCGGGTACGGCCGGGGATGGCAGACCGGCAGGTCCGGGTGGAGTTGGCCGAAGGGGTGCTGACCGGCCCGGATCTGCGTATCCGTGTCAATGAGAGCGAGCGGGCCGACGAAGCGGTCGCGCGGGGGGCGGCATGAGCGGCGAGGTGTTGGAGGCCGATTTGCGGGATGCGGCCCGGGTGCTGGCGGATCGGGGACGGCTTCGCGCCGAGGCTGAGCCGGAGCTGTACCGGGCGGCTGTAAAGGGGCAAGCCTCGTTGGCGGGGCTGTTCCGGTCGGAACTGGGCTGGACGTTCGAGGTACTGGAGGTGGCGCAGCTGGTCCGGCTGCACAAGCGGCGTGTGGATGTCCCTGGCGACCGGGGGCCTTCGGTGACCCGCGGCGGAGGCCGTCCGGTGCTGCTGTCCCAGGAGGCGCTGGTGCTGGTGTGCCTGGTGTGCGAGCAGTTGTGGCGGCGGCCGCGGTTGAGCGTGCGGGAGTTGATGCAGGCGCTCGCGCAGGTGTGCGCAGAGGAGGCTACCTCTGGTGGGCTGCCGCGGGTGCAGTGGGTGGCAGGGGAGGGGACGTCGAAGCAGGAGGCCCGCTGGCACCGGCAGAACCTGGTGGACGCGTTGCAGGTGCTGGAGGCCGAGGGTTCGGTGGAGGCCGACTCCGACCTGGAGCGGGTCGTGATGGACGAGGACGCTGACCTTGTGGTGACGGCCTCGAGGGACCGGCTGGCGGCACGGTTCTCGTCACTGTCCCCCGCGCTGCTCGGCCTGGACGCGCTGCCTCCGCAGGAGCACGCGGCGGCATTGTCGACCGCTTCGCTGCTCGACCCGATGATGCCGGAGCCGGATCAGACGGCGTCGTTGGAGGAGCGGCGGCTGCAGGCGCTGCGGCGGCTGGTGGACGACCCGGGCGTGGATCCCTTCGACGAGCAGACGCCGGGGACGGCATACCTGCACACGCTGGCCGGCCGGGAGCGGGGGCTGGCACTGCTGGCCAGCCTGGGATTGGGGGTGACAGTGCGCCGGGACTGGTGGGAGGTCACCAATCCCAGCGGGCTCGGGACCGCAATGGACTTCCCCAACGGGCGGCGGATGGAGCGGCAGGCCGCGCTGGCGCTACTGGCTCATCTGTCCGAGCGGGGCCGGACTGGTTCGGTGGTGCAGGTGGGCGACGTAGTGGAGCTACTGGAGGAGGTGCGGGCGGTGATGCCGAACTGGGCGGCCGGTCACAAGGCGCAGCTTCCCGCGTTGGCGCGGGCAGCGATTAGTGAGCTGGCGGCCGCGCGGCTGCTGGTGCCGGTGGTAGGTGAGACGGAGCAGTGGCAGGCGACGCCTGGGGTGCATCTGTGGCGGGTGCGGGTGGCGCACGCTGCCCGCGGAGCAGCGGGGCCAGAGCCCGGCGAGGCGTCCGGTGCCGAGCCGGCTGAGGGGGACGTGTGAGGATCGCCGGAAACGGGCCCGTCCAGGCCGGTGGCCGTGGGCTGGGAATGCCGGTCGCGGAGGGCCGCTGGCAGCCCACACGGGCCGGAGTGGTGAACTCCTGGGCCTGGGCCGAGGAGGAACTGCTGTTCGCCAACGGGTGGCTGACGCTCGCGGGACCGAACGGGTCGGGGAAGTCCTTGTCGGCATCGATGCTGGTCACGGTGCTGTTGGACGCGGATGTGTCGCAGACCGCCTTGTCGGTGTCGGGGAAGGCAGCGGGGACGTTGCTGAGCCGGCACACCGACCGGGACGAACAGCAGGACCGCACGGGGGTGTGGTGGCTGGAGTACGGGCGGCGCACCGATGGCGGGACTGTGGAGTATGTGACGACCGGGTTGTGGCTGAGGGCAGTCGGCAAGACGGTGCACCGGGTGTTTTTCCTGGCGCGGGGACGAGTCGGGGAGCAGCTGAGTCTGCAGGTGGACCGGGAGCCGGTGCGGATCGGTGACCTCGCAGCGCAATTGGCTGCCTGTCAGGGGCAGGCCTTCACCTCCAGCTCCTCGTCTGCGGCCTCGAACCGGGCGCGGTTGTCGGAGCATCTGCGGGTGGTCGGGGACGAGCACGACTACCGGCGGGCGGTACGCGAGGAGTTGTTCGCCCCGCTGGACGAGGTGCAGTTCGACGCGCTGGTGGGAGTGCTGCGCAGCCTGCGCAGTGTGCGCACTGCCGAGGCGATCTCCGCAGCCGAGATGGGCCGGCTGCTGTCCAGCGCACTGCCTGCGCTGGACAGCGAGCGGCTGACGGTGATCGCTCAGGCAATGGAGCGGATCTCCGAACTCGAGGACCAGTTGGAGCGTGCCCAGGCGGAAGAGAAGCTGCTGCAGGGCGCGGAACGGGCGTATCGCCGGTATGTGGAGGCGGTGGCGGTGGTCGAGGCCGCCTCGCTCATCGCGGCGAACACCGGGTTCGACGCTCAGACCAGGCGTGAGCGCCAGGCGAGTGAGGAGGCGCAGCAGGCCGGGGCGCGGGAAGCCGAGGCCGTGGAGCTGCTGGCCGGGACGCGGGCCGAGATCGGGGAGTTGGAGGGGCGCAAGAACGCGGCGGAGGAGGAGCTGCGTGGACACGCGGGCGCGGTCCTTCCGCAGCGTGAGCAGCGGGCGGTCGAACTGGCCGCTGCCGCCCGCACGGCGGCCAAGCGGTCGGACGAGGTCGGCGGCGAGGCTTCCCGGGCTGAGGGCGCCGCCCGGGAGTCGGCGGATGGCGTCCGGTCGGCGCAGGGCGCCGTGTCGGCGGTGTCCGGGCCATTGCGGGTGGTGGGGGGCCGGCTGGGCGCGGATGCGGCCCTGGAGGGACTGCTCACCCTCGACGAGCGGCTGGTGGGGGCCGAGGCCGCGGCAGTGGCCGCAGGCGTGGTCGACGAGGCGTGCGCGGCACCGCTGGCGTGGGTGGACACCCGGATCTCCCAGATGCGGAAGGTAGAAGCCGCGCTCGGGGACCATGCGACGGCGCAGGGAATGGAAGTCGCGGCGGCGGCCGATCTGCGCGAGGCCGAAGGGGTCGAGGAAACGGACCGGGCCACGGCCGACCAGAAGGGCAGGACGCGGGCGCGGGCCGAGGACACGCTGCTGGAGGAGATGCGGCAGTGGGCAGATGAGGCAGTGGAGTTGCGCGGTCCCGCCCTCGAGCTGCTCGTGCGGGACGGTCGCGGCGACGGGGAGCGGTTGCCCGTCGGGAAACTGACAGCAGGGCTCGCACAAGTCGCGGGCGAGGCGCGGGCGAGGATCGACGCGGCAGGGCACCATCGGCAGGCAGTCGCGGACCGCGCGGTGGCCGAGCAGGCGGCCGGGGCATGGGAGCAGGCACGCACGCTGTGGGAGCAGGCACTCAGCGCGGCCGAGCAAGCCTCGCAGGCATTGCGCGGGGCGCAGGAGGAGGCCCTGGAGCAGGACGCGGCCGAGCAGGAGGCCCGGGAGCAGCACCAGGAGACGCACCTGCGGCAGGTCGCACAGGCGGAGGCCGCCGTCGCGCAGGCTCAGGAGGCAGCGGACGGGGCCGGATCGGCGGCCGTGGCGGCCTGGGAGCAGTGGCAGGGCCTGGTCGGCGGGTGGCGGCATGACGCGGTACTGATCGACGTCGGCATGGTGCCGGAGCCGGCCGGGGACGGGACCACGGTCGACGCCACGCAGACAGTCGCGCAGATCCAGGTGTCCCTGGAGCGAGCGCACGCAGCGGCCGCCGGACGGCTCCAGCGTGCGGTGGACGCCGCCGACCAAGCGGCGGGACTCGCGCAGGAGACAGTCCGCGACCTGGAGCAGCAGCTGGAGCAGGCCCGACAAGCGGCGCCGGTGCCACCGGCACCGCTGTGGCGCAGCCGACAGCCCGTGGACGGCACCCCGTTGTGGGCGCTGGTGGACTTCGCCGAACACCTGACTGACGAGGCCAGAGATCGCCTCGAGGGTGCTCTGCTGGTCAGTGGCCTGCTGGACGCACTGGTCCGTGCCGACGGACAGGCGGTGGCAGGGGATGTGACCCTGCGACCTGGAGCTGCGGCGGCGTCGGGAGCGAGTCTGGCGGACGTACTCTGGCCCGACGCGCAGGGCCGGATCGCCCCCGAGCGGGTCCACCAGCTGCTGCAGTCGATTCCCCTGGACCCGTCGGCGGACGATCAGGTCACGATCGCGGTGGCGACCGCGGTCGCACCGGCCGGCTACCAGGCGCGGTTCATCGGGCAAAGTGCCCGCGAACGCGCCCGGCTCCAGCACGTATCCAGCCTGGAGCAGCAACTCGACCAGGCGCAGGGGGCATTGCATCGGGCACGCGAGGAGACTGCGCGCGCTCGCGCCCGGGTGAACGCCGCAGCGATGGAGCGGGACCGGTTCCCCTCCCCCGCCGGGTGGGAGCAGGCCCGTGAGAGGTGGCAGGGCCTCCTCCGGGCGCTGCAGGAGACCCGCAACCGGTCCGCCCTGGACATCCGCCTGGCCGAACGTGGGCTGGTGCAGGCACTACACGCCCTGGACGCGGCTGCCGCGCGGCGCCGCAGCGCGCTGGAGCTGCTGGCCCAGGAGGCACGGCACACCGAACAGGTGGCGACCGCGGCACTGGCCGCAGCCCGGGCGGCTGAAGGCACGGCGCGGGAGACGGCCGGGACCGCGGCCGCCAGTCACGCCGGGTGGGAGCAGGCAAAGGAAGCCCAGGCGCACGCCGATGCCGAGCAGGCCGGTTTCCCGCCGCTGGATCAGGTCTTCTCGGCCCAACAGCAGGAGGACGACGCGAGCGAGCAGTTGCAGCACTCCATCAGGCGCACGGCCGACGCGCGCGAGCGGCACCGCCGGGCCGGCGAGGCCGTGCGTCAGGCGCTGCGGGCGTTGAACAGGGCAGCCGACGCGGGGGGCGGCACCGTGTTGCCCACGGATCCGAAGGCGGCCGATGCCCACCGCGAGGACACCACCTTGATGTTTCGGCAGGTCGAGGCCTGGCGGGGCGCCGCAGGGCGTGTGATCGATCTCGCGGGACGGGCACGCCAGGACGCGGCAACCGCCGAACGCTGGCGGACCCTGGCGGCCGACGCCGCTCGGGAGGCAGAGCAGGTTTCTGTGGACGCTGGGCGCGAGAAGGCGGCTGTCGAGGAGATGCGGCGCCTGCACGGCGCCGAGTACGAGGAGCTGCGCGCCTCGCTGCAGGAGGTCACCGGTGCGCTCGACCGCGCCCGGGCACGGGTGGAGGAGCTGCAACGCGCCAAGGAAGAGGCTGCTGCTGACGCGGCGTCGGCTCGGGCGCGGCTGGATGAGGTCGCGCCACTGCGTCAGGCGGCCGAGGAGCACCGCGATGCCTGCCTTACCCGGTTGGGCCGGCTCGTCGACGAGGGCCTGGCCCTGGTCGGCGAGGACATCTCCACCGGGCCGGAGGGCCGGCCCGCGAACCTGACCGCGGGACTGGCCTGGGCCAGGCACCTACTGGCCGACCGCCCCACCGGGCCAGGCGCGGGGGTGGGGGCGGACCGGCTCGCCGCGGCCTCCCGGGCCCGGGACGCTGCGCTGAAGACCCTCGAGGGCGCCGCCCGCACCGCCAACAGCGCACTGGCCCGGTTCAACCGCCAGGTCATCCTCACCAACATTTCGGGCACCGGTTGGCAGCGTGCCGAGGTCGCCGACCCTGCCGCCGCCCGCGGCCAGGACCTGCGCGCAGCGGTGGAGGCACTGCGCGCGGCAGTCGCCCAGCTGGAGCAAGACCTGCGCGCCGACATCAAGAAGGCCATCAAGACCAGCATGTTCGCCCAGCTGCAGCGCGACGTCCAGGTCCGCCAAGATCTCGCGCAGCAACTGGTGCGGCAGATCGGCCAGACCCTGGCGGACGTGCGTACCGGGGTGGCCCGGGTCGGCGTGAAGGTCGAGTGGGCGGTGCGCAAGGACGCGGACGCGAAGGCCATGGTGGAACTGGTGAAAAGTCCCCCCTCGGACGAGATGTTCGAGCGGATGTATGACGTGCTGCGGCAGCGGATGGACGAGTCCGTCGGGGACACGTGGGCGGATCGGGTCGCGCACACCTTCGACTACCGGGCCTGGCACGAGTGGACGATCTCGGTGACACACTCCTCGTTCAGCGACGGGGACGGTGACCGCTTCAAGGAGGTCAAGCCGCGCGGCATGAACCCGCTGGAGACGTTGTCGACCGGGGAACGGCGCCTGGCCACGATGCTGCCCCTGCTGGCGGCCGCGTGGTCGATGTACAGCGGGGAGTACCGCGGGCCGCGGCTGCTGTCGATCGACGAGCTGGATGCGGCGTTCGACGACGCGAACCTTCGGCAGATGCTGGGACTGCTGCGCCGGTGGGAGTTCGACGTGCTGGCGACCGCCCCCTCGATGACCCCAGTGATCAAGAAGGAGGCCGGGCAGGTCGTCATCCACCAGGTCGTCACCAGCGGGAAGCACCGCGTGACGGTGCCGTGGCTGTGGCAGGGCCACGGGGAAGCGCAGCCGCTGACGCTGGACCTCGGCCTGGGCTTGGACGGCGGGATGGCCGACTGATGGGCACGACATGGGAATGGGTCGCGGACGATGAGGCACTGGCCCCGCTGTGGTCCGCCGTGCACGACCGGCTGTGCGCCGGGACGGATCCGGCAGCAATGGCGAGTGTGCGCGTGACCGGGCTGCCGCCGGCGGGGGTAGCGGCGTTGCGGGCGTGGCTGGACGACGCGGGGCGGCTGCGGCGCGGCACCTCCGCAGTGGTCGTGGACGCCCGCGGGGCGCGAGTGCCGGTACGAGCGCTACGCCAGGTGCTGCGGCTGGAACCGCAGGACTTGGTGGCGCTGGTGGAGCATGCTGTGGGACAGCCGGTGATCGACCGCGCGCGGCAGCGCATGAGCGACGCGGTGCTGCGCCAGGATGTGTGGCAGTACGCGGCCGCACAGCTGCCGGCGTGTCCGGGGCTGGTCGCGCGGATGCGCGCCGCCGGGATCGGCGTCGACGAAGGCGCAGGGGTGCGCAAGCTGGTCGACGCCCTCGCCGCTGTGGCGACACGGCTGCCCGCCGACCCTCCCGGTGGATGTCAAGTCAATTGAGACGCTTGTAATGCTATGAGATCTGTCGCGCGGGTTCCCTCCGCTTTGCTGGGTCGTTGATCCACGCCTGTTG
>NZ_JBVHHL010000069.1:22950-37250 GCF_055561075.1 Streptomyces sp. NPDC022910 | reverse complement strand
GCCCCCCGGGCGAAGTGCACGCCGAGTTCCAGGAATTGCAACTCACGGCATGAATTGCTCTGCCAGACCCTGTCCGAAAAACGCGAGGCCCCTCATGGCGCCTGCTGGTACCGAGCCACAGGGCGTGTCCCAATAGGGGCCTTGCCGAGTTCAGGCGCCATCACGGTTCAGACCGCCCATGCGGGCCGGTGCCATCCACCCAGCACGTCACCACGCGGGAGGCGAACCACCATGACGACCAGACAGCGCAGCACCTCCTCGAACACGGACCCGCCCGTGCGGAGAGAGGTCGTACTGGGCGTGGACACGCACGGCGAGATGCATGTCGCCGCCGTGATCTCCCCGCTGGGGAAGGTCCTGGGTAACGAGTCGTTTCCGGCCACGGCGGCGGGGTATCGGCAGCTGCTCGTGTGGGCCCGCAAGCGGGGGACGGTGCGCCGGGCCGGCGTGGAGGGCACCGGCACCTTCGGCGCGGGTCTGTCCCGCTACCTGGTGACCCAGCAGATCCAGGTGTTTGAAGTGAACCGGCCCGACCGGTCGGCTCGCCGTCTGCTCGGGAAGTCGGACCCGCTCGATGCGCAGGCCGCAGCGCGAGCCGTGCTCAGCGGTCGCGCCCGAGCCCAGGCCAAATCCGGTGACGGACCCGTGCACAGCGCCCGGATCTACAAACTCGCCAAGGACTCCGCGGTCAAGGCCCGTACCCAGGCGATCAACCAGCTCAAGGCCGTCCTGGTCATCGCCGACCCCGCCCTGCGGGAGCAATTGTCGAGCTTGGGCAATGCCGAGCTGTTCCGCACCTGCGCGACCCTCAGCCCGCCCGATGGTGGGGGAGACGAGGACGCGGTGGCCCAGGCCACCCACATGACGTTGCGCATGCTCGCCGAACGCATCGAACAGCTCACCGGACAGATCAATGAGCTGAACCAACGCCTGACCCGGCTCGTCGAACGTCACGTCCCACAGCTGCTCGTACCGGTGGGCATCGGCCCGGACAGCGCCGTCACCCTGCTGATCACCATGGGAGACAACCCCGAGCGGCTGAACACCGAAGCATCCTTTGCTGCCCTTTGCGGAGTCAGCCCAGTCGAGTACTCCTCTGGCCGGCGGAGCACGCGCCGGCTCAACTACGGCGGCGACCGCCGGGCCAACGCCGCCCTGCACCGCATCGTCTTCACCCGCCTGCGCCACGACCCGCGCACGCAGGCGTACTTCGAACGCCGCACCCAGGAGGGCAAGACCCGACGCGAGATCATCCGATGCCTCAAGCGATATGCCGCCCGAGAGGTCTTCAACCTGGTCAGGACGGTATCCAGCGTCCCCCTGTTATAGGGGCGTCAGTTAGACGTAGAGGCCCCGTCAGCAAGATCCCAACGGGGCCTATACGCGTCACAGCTAGCTGGGCAGCATGAAGGCCGGGGACCTTTCTACTCGTGGTTCCCCGCTCTCCAGGGCCTGGAGCAGGGATGCTGTGACGACGCGCGTCGTACGTCCGATGCGCAGTACGCGACACGGGACCTGCCCGTTGTCCATCAGGCTGTACCCCTTTGCTCGTGAGAATCCGAGTGGCCTCTGAGGCGTCCTCTGACCTCCGGGCGCTCTCCTTGCGGGCGGAACCTGTCGGCGTGCGTGATCTCCTGATCGCAGCGGGAGCGTGCTCGGCCGACGGGCGCTGCGTCAGCGGCTCGTGCTGGCGTCGCCGTCGTCATCGGAAGAACGTCGTGGTCTCCTGCCGCCCGGAGCGGAGTCGTCTCCTTGCTCTTCCAACAACTCAAGGAGTGCAGCATCCGCCCTTTTCTGATCTTCTTTGGCCAGCTCGACCGGCGCGTTGTTGTAGATGGTCCAGTTGGATCTGGTAGCCACGAGCTTCCGGCATGAACCCTGAAAAGGTGCCTCGAACTCGATGAAGAGTTGTTGCGCTTCTCTCCCGGGCACAATGAATCCGGCCGGTAGCTTGGCATCCTCGTCCGACCCCGGCTGGAGGCGATGCCGCATGTGGAGTGCGTGGCCATTCTTGAGCCTGCAGAAAAGGGATTTCGACCGGTGACGCGAGGATGAGGAGCGTTGTGCCTCTCCTTCCGCGATTTCTGAAAGAAAGTCAGGCAAACCAGGCGCGGCAGCGGTCGGCGCTGTGGGCTGCCGAGACGTCTGCGTGTAGTGCCCCTCGCCGCATTGGCGGCGGTAGGCGCTGCGCGGCCGACGCCGGTCCTCACTCCCCCCCAGCCGCACGGTCCACCCTCACCTGAAGCTGCTACTGGAGACCGTGCGCCCGAACCCGGCCTACATCGTCAGCCGCAGCATGGACGTCGTCGCCCACAATCCCGGCGGCCTCGCGCTCTACGCGGGCATCGCCGATTGACCCGCCAAGCAGCGCAACCTCGCCCGCTATCTCTTCCTCCATCCCGCCCGCCCGCGCGCTGTTCCCCGACTGGGACAACCAGATCCGTGGGTGCGTCGCCCGCCTGCGCGCCCTGGCCAGCACCGACCCCGACGCACCCGACCTCACCCAGCTCGTCGGCGAACTGCTCCTCAAGAGCCTGGACTTCGTGGGACTGTGGGAGCGTTACGAGGTCACGGGCCGCAAGATCGCCACCAAGACCTTCCAGCACCCCCAGGTCGGCAAGCTCACCCTGTCCTTCCAGGGCATGGCCCTCGAAGGCACCCCCGGCCACCGCATGGGCGTCTACACCGCCGAGCCCGGCACCCCCGACCACGACGCCATGCTCCTGCTCGACATGACCGCCCTGCACACTGAGCCACGGCCGTCCGAGCAGCGGCGGTGACCGCGACGGCCGGGCGTCACTATGATCACCCGCCATGGACTGGCTGGGGCGTGCCGCGAAGCTGAGGCAGTGGACCAGGAACGGAACTCGTGCTCCGCACAAGCCGCTGCTACTCCTGTACGCCCTCGGCCGGTTCCAGGAGGACACGGAGAGCGACCTGCGGTACAGCGAGGTGGAGCAGGACCTGCAACGGCTGCTGACCGAGTACGGCCCGCCGAACAAGACGACGCCCGCCTACCCCTTCCACCACCTGGTCAGCGACGGCGTATGGGAAGTACGCACCGATCGCGGGTCCGGCAGTCCCGGAAGCGGGGTGCGGGATCTCCGGGACACGGGTGCCACGGGGCGGCTGGCGCCGGACCTGCGGGCAGCACTACGACGCGAACCGGAACTGCTCGGCAGGCTTGCCCGGTTGCTGCTCGACCTGCACTTTCCGCCCTCGCTCCACGCCGATCTGTGCGAGGCGGTCGGTCTGGATCTGGAGTCGGCGGAGACGGAGCACCTCTCGGCCGCGCGCAGGAAGCGGGACCGGCGGATGCGTGAACTGGTGCTGACCGCCTACGAGTACCAGTGTGCCTTCTGCGGCTACGACGGCCGGATCGGCACGGTGCCGGTCGGGCTCGAGGCCGCGCACGTGCGGTGGTGGGCGTTCGGCGGCCCCGACGAGATCGAGAACGGGCTGTGCCTGTGCTCACTGCACCACAAGCTCTTCGACAAGGGTGTTCTTGGCGTCGGATGGGGGTCCCCCCGCTCGAGCGAAGCCGAGAGTGGGGGAGGTCACCGGATCCTGGTCTCAGAACACTTCGTCGGCCACAGCCCCGCGGCCCGCGAGCACGTCATAGCGCTCGCGGGCCGTCCGCTCATCGGCCCGCAACCGGGCGCGAGCCCTGTTGCCGCCGCTCACCGCGACTGGCACACCCGCCAGGTCTTCCACGGCAGTTCACGCCCTGCCACCGCTGCCTGATCACTGGCGCCCGCAGAGACGCCTCAGATCTCCGCCGCGAGAGCGCTGGACGCGACCTGGGGCATGCTTGCCGGGGCTCGCCTTCACTGTCTACTGCCTGGTCGACGTGCCGGCCCTTGGGCGACTCGGAGCCAAGCGCGGCTCAGGTACGTGCCCTCCTGCGCCACCACTCGGTGTGCCTTGGCGGGTGGCGACGGCAATCTGGACCGTGGTGTGGCTCGGTGGGTATGCCAGCGTCCGCGCGACAGGAGCGGGCAGCGACGAACCCGGACCCGAAGGACTTCGTGCGTAGTGCACCTCAGGCCCGCTCCGCCGGCGATCAGCGGCTGGAGCTCGTCTACACCTCGATGTGTGAGCCCATGATGACCGTGCGGTCGCGGGGAAGGCCGAAGTACTCGGCGGCGTCGGCGGTGATGTAGGAGGTGGCGATGAACAGCCGCTTGCGCCAGGGCGCCATTGTCGGTGACTTGCCGCGCCGGAGATCGATCTTCGACAGGAAGTAGGACGCCTGGTCGAGGTGCAACGGTCCTTCGGTCTGGGCCGGGGTGAGCATGGCCAGGGTGCTGGGTACGTCCGGTGTCTCCATGTAGCCGAACCGGGCGGTGACATGGATGATCCCATCGTCGGCGTAGCCGAGGTCGTCGACGACGATTCGCTGGTCGGCCGGGACGCGGGGCACGGGCTCTGTCTCGAGCGAGAGGATCACGACCTGGTCGTGGCGCACGTGGTTGTGCTCGACGTTGGCCCGCATGGCCAGGGGCGCGGTCTGCTTGCCCCGGTTGAGGAACACGGCCGTCCCCGGGATCCGGAGCGTCGACACCTTCTCTGTGCGGAGGTCTTCGATGAACTCGGGGAGCGGCCCCTCGAGTTGTGCCCGTTCGGCGGTGACGATCTCGCGACCGCGTTGCCAGGTCGTCATGACGGTGAACGCGGTGATGCCGATCAGCAGCGGCAGCCACGCGCCGTGGACGAGCTTGGTCATGTTGGCCGCCACGAACAGCAGGTCCACGAAGAGCAGTACGGAGGCGCCGATGGCGACCAGCCATCTGGGCGTACGCCACTTCGCTCGGGCGACGTAGAAGAACAGCAGGGTGGTGATGGTGATGGTGCCGGTGACCGCCATGCCGAACGCGAAGGCCAGTGCGGTCGAACTGCGGAAGGCGAAGACCAGGGTGAGGACCGAGACCATCAGCATCCAGTTGATCCAGGGGACGTAGATCTGGCCGATGGTGGACTCGGAGGTGTGCGCGATCCGCAGCCTCGGCAGGTAGCCGAGCTGCGCGGCCTGGGAGGTGACCGAGTACGCGCCGGTGATCACAGCCTGGGAGGCGATCACGGTGGCCGCCGTGGCGAGCACGACCATCGGCCACTGCCCCCAGTCCGGTACGAGCAGGAAGAACGGGCTGCTGATGTTGTGCGGGTCGGCGAGGATCAGCGCGCCCTGGCCGAGGTAGCTCAGGATGCAGGCGGGGAAGACGAGCAACATCCAGGCGCGGCTGATCGCCCGGCGGCCGAAGTGCCCCATGTCGGCGTAGAGCGCCTCGGCTCCGGTGACCGCGAGCACGACCGCGGCCAGGGCGAAGAAGGCCGTGCCGAAATGGCCGAACAGGAAGCCCAGGGCGTAGGTCGGCGACAGCGCCCTGAGGATGCTCGGGTGGTCGGCGATGCCGGCGACACCGCAGGCGCCGATGGCCGTGAACCAGGCGATCATGACCGGTCCGAACACCCGGCCCACCGCCGCGGTTCCCCGGCGTTGCACCAGGAACAGCAGCACGATGATCACCGCGGTGACGGGCACGACCGCGCTTTCCAGCGACGGCTGGACGACCTTGAGCCCTTCAACCGCGGACAGGACCGAGATCGCCGGGGTGATCATGCTGTCGCCGAAGAACAGCGACGCGCCGAAAATGCCGAGCGCGGTCAGTACGGCGGCGGTCCGCCCGGCCCGTCGCGAGGTCCACCGCCGTACGAGGGTGATCAGCGCCATGATGCCCCATCCGGACGGCAGCTGCACTGACGGCAGCTTCAACGGCGAGCCATCCCTGCATCCGGAGGCGAGCAGCCTGCGGGTCCGCATCACCTGGTTGCGTGACGGCAAGGACCTGTCGTACGACATGACGCTGGGTGTCCGGCCCTGAAGGCGCAGTACGCCACACGCTCGGCCTTAACGCGGTCTTGACGCGTTAAGCGGACATACATGTGGGCCCATGCGTCACTCCTTGCTTACGCTGGTGCCGCCGTCCGTGTGATGGCCGGAACCCCACGCTGAGCCGCACATCAGGAGAGCACGTCCATGGCCACCACCGAACACCCTCCCAGTACCAGCCGTCTGCGCACGTGGATGCTGGAGGGGTTGTCCGACATGGGCAAGCACGGCGGCCACACCGGCCCGCACGCCGAGCCGGAGCCCCCGCACAAGGGCCAGCGCTGGTACCGGGTGATGTGCCTGACCGGTGTCGACTACTTCTCCACCCTGGGCTACCAGCCCGGCATCGCGGCCCTGGCGGCCGGCCTGCTCTCCCCCGTAGCCACCCTCGTCCTGGTCGTCGTCACCCTTGCCGGCGCCCTTCCCGTCTACCGCAGGGTGGCGGAGGAGAGCCCGCACGGCGAGGGTTCCATCGCGATGCTGGAGCGGCTGCTGTCCTTCTGGAAGGGCAAGCTGTTCGTCCTGACGCTGCTGGGCTTCGCCGCCACCGACTTCCTGATCACCATCACCCTGTCAGCCGCGGACGCCTCCACCCACTTGATCGAGAACCCGCACCTGACGAGCACGCTGCACGACCAGCAGATGCTGATCACGCTGCTGTTGGTGGCCCTGCTGGGCGCCGTGTTCCTCAAGGGCTTCCTGGAGGCGATCGGCGTCGCGGTCGCGCTGGTGGTGGTCTATCTCGGGCTGAACGCCGTGGTCGTGGTCGTCGGCTTCTGGCACGTCCTGACCGCCGGGCATGTGGTCACCGACTGGACCAGTGCGCTGACCACCGAGCACGGCAACGTCTTCGTCATGATCGGCGTGTCCCTGCTGGTCTTCCCGAAGCTCGCCCTCGGCCTGTCGGGCTTCGAGACCGGCGTCGCCGTGATGCCGCACGTGCAGGGCGACCCGGATGACAGCGAGGACAAGCCGAAGGGCCGGATCCGGGACACCAAGAAGCTGCTTACGACCGCGGCGCTGATCATGAGCGTGTTCCTGATCACCACGAGCTTCATCACGACGGTGCTGATCCCGGCGGACGAGTTCAAGTCAGGCGGCAAGGCCAACGGCCGCGCGCTGGCGTATCTGGCGCACGAGTACCTGGGCGGCGCCTTCGGCACGGTCTACGACGTCTCGACCATCGCCATCCTGTGGTTCGCCGGCGCCTCCGCCATGGCCGGCCTGCTCAACCTGATGCCGCGCTACCTGCCCCGCTACGGCATGGCCCCGCACTGGGCCCGCGCCGTGCGCCCGATGGTCATCGTCTTCACCCTGGTCGCCTTCCTGGTGACCTGGATCTTCGACGCCAACGTCGACAAGCAGGGCGGCGCCTACGCCACGGGTGTGATGGTCCTGATGTCCTCCGCGGCGATCGCGGTGACCATCGCTGCCCGCAGGGCCGCCCAGCGCGGCTGGACCATCGGCTTCGCGGTGGTCTCGGCCGTCCTCCTCTACGTCACCGTCGCCAACGTCATCGAGCGCCCGGACGGTGTGAAGATCGGCGCCTGCTTCATCGTCGGCATCATCCTGGTCTCCCTGGCCTCCCGGCTGGCCCGTGCCTTCGAGCTGCGCGTCACCCATGTCGAGATGGACGACATGGCGGAACGATTCGTCCGCGACATCGCCAGCCGGAAGATCCGGTTCATCGCCAACGAGCCGGGCCGACAACGAGATGCCCGAGCAGGAGGACTTCGTCTTCGTCGAAGTCACGGTCACCGACCCCTCCGAGTTCGAGGCCGGCCTGACCGTACGTGGCGAGGTCCTGCACAACCGCTACCGCGTGCTGACGGTGGAGTCCTCCTCCATCCCCAACGCCCTCGCCGCGCTCCTCCTCCACGTCCGGGACATGACGGGCTGCACCCCGCACATCTACTTCGAGTGGACCGAGGGAAACCCCTTCGCCAACTTCCTGCGCTTCTTCCTCTTCGGCCAGGGCGAGGTCGCCCCCGTCACCCGCGAGGTCCTGCGCGAGGCGGAACCGAACCGTGCCAGGCGCCCTCGTGTCCACACCGGCTGAGACCCGGCTCCGGCGAGAGGCATCAGGATTCCGTCAAGATTCGCGTGTACGGCGCTAGGGCCGCGTAAGCAGCGGTCGCCGTAGCGCGTGTGGCCGCTTAGCGTCGGCGTCATGCGACGGAGCGGACCGCCAGGCTCGGCCGGCGACCGCCACTGGCGTGGCAGCGCCCGGCTCGCGGTGGGCTGCGCCCTGCTGTTCTGCGCCCTGAGCCTCCTGGTCGACTGGGACGCGGGAAGCCTGACGCCTCTGCGCGCCCTGCTCTGGGTCACCCTGTCGGGCGCGGTGTGCGCCGTCCTGCTCCCCCAGCGGGTCAGCGCAGGCCCCGGCTGGCTCGCGGTCCGCACACCCTGGCGCCGGCACGTGGTCCGCACGGACGCGCTGGACTCCGTACGACAGTACGACGGCGTCTCCTCCCACCTGGTCCTGCGAGACGTCCACGGCAACCGCCTGGAACTCGACCCCCGCATCCTTACCGCCAACCCGCTGCTCTGGCACGAACTCGACACCGGCGTCCGCCGCTCCCTGGAACGCGGCACCTTGCGTCAGGGAACCGACGTTCTGCAACGGCTGGGCCACAGGATCGACGACGAGGCACTGCAGGCGGTCCTCCGGGCCTCGGGACTCTCCTGACCTCACCCCAGTCACACGCACGCGGTCCCACCGCCCGCCTCCCGGTGGTGGCCACATCTCCAGTGAGCCACGCGACCGGCAGGAAGTCGCGGGCGCTCAGAAGCCTGTCCAGGACGCCGACGGACGGAGACATCAACGGCGCGACACAGGGCCTGATCGGCGGCACCCCCTCGGCGGCGGGCGGCGAGGCCAGCAAGCACTTCTCGCGGCACAGGTTGAGACCCAGAAGTTCCCCGACGCTAGTCCTGGGCATGTGCATGCCTGTCGGTGGCATCGCAGGCGGATCACTGACGGCGCCCGCCTGTAACACGGCCGAGCACGACATCCTGCTCTCTTATGAGCGGGCCCATCTCGCCTCTTCAGCAGGAAACCTGGGGAGCTGCCTCCTCCCATTCAAGCCAGTTCAGGCGACCGACGGGCGGCCCAGCCAGCGCATGCGAGACCTCGGCGTCGTCCAGCACAGCGTCCGATGACGGCCGTGATGGTCGCGGCAGCGGCTACCGATGGGCTCGAGCGATCCGCCGTAATCAGCCATACAGGCCCGCGAGACGGAGACGCCGTTGGACGAAGCGCCCCCGCCTACCAGTATTCGCGCTGGTGATCGGTATTGTCCGCCTCGATGCACCGGGCCCGTAGACAGTGGTCCGCAACGAGGAGGATCACCATGGCCGACCGCCGGCAGGGGAACGCGCCGGACGACGGATTCCCATCGCGGACGCCCGAGGCTCATCATGCGAGCGCGCACGGCACGGTGCGCATCGCACTGGTCATCGGTGCTCTCGGTGTGGTCTTCGGTGACATCGGCACCAGCCCGATCTACACCCTCCAGACCGTGTTCAATCCGACCGACCCGCACCCCGTCCCGGTCACCACGCAGAACGTGTACGGGGTGGTGTCACTGGTGTTCTGGTCGGTGGTGATCATCGTTCTGGTCACCTATGTGCTGCTGGCGATGCGCGCCGACAACGACGGCGAGGGCGGCCGTAGGCGCCGCCGCGGTCGTCGTACTCGTTGCCGAGGTCGTCCACGTACTCCAGCACCGGGAGTACGAGGGACTCGCCGCCGGACTCGGGCAGTGGTGGCGTGATCCGGTAGTGGACGGTGAAGGCGTCCTCGCCGCACTTCAGCCGGGTGACCGTGAGTTCGTGTCGGCCTTCAAGGATCGGGAGGGTGAGCAGCGGGGGTTTCCTGGTCTTCTTGGGCACGGGCGTATCCCTCTTCTCCCTCTTCACGTGCTCGCTAAGCGCTGAGCCGATGGTGTGCCGCCGGGCTGCCCACCGCGTAGTGGACGTACTCGCGGACCAGGCGGAAACCGGCGTTCCAGGCCAGGAGACGGCTGGCGCGGTTGTGGAGAGAGCAGTTCCAGCTGGGTGTGTGGCCGCGGGACGTGATGTCCGCGCACAGGGCGGTGACGCAGGCCAGGGCGAGGTGGTGGCGGCGGTGGTCGAGGACGGTGTAGACGGCCACGTCCTCGTAGCCGGTGCCGCGGAAGTAGGTGCAGGCCACCGCCTGGATGCGGCCGGTTCGGCCCACGGCCGCCCAGGCGTGGCCCGAGGCGGCGAGGCCGCGCGGGCCGCCCCAGCTGGCCGAGAGCCAGGATGCGTCCGGGCCGAGGGCGTGCACGGCGTCGGTGTCCGCCGGTTCCAGGCGCCGTACGGTGACCGCGTGCGGCACCTTGGCGGGTTGCGGCGTGGTCTGGAGGGTCAAGATCATGCGCTCCCAGGGGGTGAGCCGGTCGAAGGCGGTGCCGAGGGCGGGCAGGAACCGGGCCGGGGCTTCGAGGCGGTTGCCGGCCAACGGGGCGAGGAGGTCCGGCGTCAGCTCTTCCGGGCTGCCGCGCAGCACGGCGTGGCCGGCGCAGGAGACGGCGACCATGCTCGGCTGGACGGGCCGGTCGGCCCACCAGCGGCCGATGCCCGTGGCCAGCACGTGTTCGCCGATGGTGGCAGGGCCGGGGGAATTCGTAGGGAACCAGCGCGCGAGTGCCCGGCGGTCCGGAGGGGAGATCGGGATCATCAATGCCTCGTGGAGGGTTGGGAGATGGACACGGATCGGGCGGGCGACCGGGATGACTGTTCCGTGTCGCCCGCCCTCGGTGGTGCCTCGGTCAGCTCTGGCCGGCCTTGCTGCCGTGGTTGGCCTTCTTCTTGCGGCCGTCCTTCTTCTTGCGGGCGCGCTTGGACATGTACGTCAACTCCTCTGAGACTGGGGGCTCTTCAAGCGGTGCGGCCGACCAGCAGGTCCGCCAGCTTGTTCAGGCGCTTGACCGTGCGGTCCTCGGTCGCGGCCGGGGCCGGGTCGACGCGCTCGTCGCGGTCGTAGTAGGCGCCGTTGACGATCTCGACGGCCGGGTCGCACAGCCGGACCACGTGCCCCGCACCCTCGGAAGCCGAGACGCCCTCGTGCGAGTAGAGCGGCAGCAGCGCGGTGTCGCAGACGCCCGGGTGGACCGATACGGCGGTGACGCGCGGGTCGGCCGCGAAGACCGTGAGGGCGAGCTGCGACTGGGCGTAGGCGGCGAGACGGGAGTAGCGGCGGGCGCGGTTGGGGTCGGCCCAGCTGATGGAGGCCGTGCGGTGCAGGGAGGAGGAGACGTTGACGACGCGGCCGCCCGGGTCGCTGGTGAGCGCCGGCTCCAGAAGGCACGTCAGCAGGTAGTGGGCGAGGAAGTTGACCTGGAAGGCGATCTCGTTTCCGTCGGCGGTGACCGTGTGGCGCTCCGGGGCGGCCATGCCCGCGTTGTTGACGAGGACGTCCAGGAGCGGGTGCTCGGCGACGACCCGCTGGGCGAGCATCTCCGCCTCGTCGAGACGTGCGAAATCCGCTGCATACGCGCACAGTTGGTCGGCTCGAACACCCGCGGTGGCAACGAGGGCGTCGGCGGCGGCGCGAGCCTCCTCGGCGGTACGGCCGTGCAGCAGCACAGTGGCACCGCGCTCGGCGAGTTGCCGCGCGGTCTCGTAGCCGATGCCGGAAGTGGCGCCGGTGACCAGGACGGTACGAGAGGAGAGGGTTGAGTTGGACATGATCCCATCCGGGGTTGCAGGCACGTCGGCACGGCCCGGTGAGGGGCGGTGGGCGTGCGATCGAGAGAGGTGAACGAGGGGCGCCGGGAGCCGATCGCGGCGCCCCTCGGGTCACGGAAAGCGGCGTCGGCGGGACGCGGCGTCAGCTCGGCATGCGTCGGCGGGACGCGATGCCGGCGGGACGCGGACGCTTCCGGTCAGCGTGGCGCACGACGCGGCGGCCGAGCGGGACTCGGCGGCCGGTCGAAGAGAAGCCAGGCGCTGTTCACGAGATCCATGGAAGCCGTCCCGCACCCGCCGGGCAAGCCGAAACCCCGGTCTCTGACGGGGCTCTGACGTGCGCATACGGGACCTTGACGGGCGAGCCATGCGGACGCGCGGGGTTCAGCCAAGGCCGGGCACCTGTGAGATCAGCAGGTCGATCAGCTTGATGCCGACGAAGGGCAGCGCGAGGCCGCCGAGTCCGTAGACGAGCAGGTTGCGGCGCAGCAGGTCGTGGGCGGAGGCAGGGGTGTAGCGCACGCCGCGCAGGGCCAGCGGGATCAGGGCGACGATGATGAGCGCGTTGAAGATGATCGCGGAGGTGATGGCTGAGGTCGGGCTGTGCAGGCCCATCACGTTGAGCGACTCCAGACCCGGGTACGAGCCCGCGAACATCGCCGGGATGATGGCGAAGTACTTCGCCACGTCGTTCGTGATGGAGAAGGTCGTCAACGCCCCTCGTGTGATGAGGAGTTGTTTGCCGATCTCGACGATTTCGATGAGCTTGGTCGGGTTGGAGTCGAGGTCGACCATGTTGCCGGCCTCCTTGGCGGCCGACGTGCCGGTGTTCATCGCCACGCCGACATCCGCCTGGGCGAGGGCAGGAGCGTCGTTGGTGCCGTCGCCGGTCATGGCGACCAGCTTGCCGCCCTCCTGCTCGCTCTTGATCAGCGCGAGTTTGTCCTCGGGGGTGGCCTCGGCGAGGAAGTCGTCGACGCCCGCCTCCTGGGCGATGGCCTTGGCGGTCAGCGGGTTGTCGCCGGTGATCATCACCGTGCGGATGCCCATGCGGCGCAGTTCGGCGAAGCGTTCGTGGATGCCGTCCTTGACGACGTCCTTGAGGTGGATGAGTCCGAGGACCCGCGGGCCGTTCCAGTCGTGCACCGCCACCAGGAGGGGTGTCCCTCCGGAGGCGGCCACGGCATCGGCGTACGTCCGGGCCTCGGGCGGTACCTGGCCGCCGTACATCTGCACCCAGTCGATCACCTGCTGGGCGGCGCCCTTGCGGATGGCGCAGACGGCGCCGTTGTTCCAGCGCAGGTCGACGCCGCTCATCCGGGTCTGGGCGCTGAAGGCGACCCAGCGGGCGTTCGCCAACTCGCCCTCGGCAGGCGCCCGCAGCCCGTACCGCTCCTTCGCCAGGACGACAACGGAGCGGCCCTCGGGTGTCTCGTCGGCCAGCGACGACAGCTGGGCCGCGTCGGCGAGCTGTCGCTCGTCGATCCCGGGCAGCGGGACGAAGGCGGCCGCCTCCCGGTTGCCGAGGGTGATGGTGCCGGTCTTGTCGAGCAGCAGGGTGTTCACATCCCCCGCCGCCTCGACCGCCCGGCCCGACATGGCGAGCACGTTGCGCTGGACCAGGCGGTCCATGCCGGCGATGCCGATCGCGGACAGCAGGGCGCCGATCGTCGTCGGGATGAGGGTGACGAGGAGGGCTACCAGCACGGTCGTGGACTGGGCGGCGTTCGCGTACTCGCCCATCGGCTGCAGGGCGACCACGACTAGTAGAAAGATGATGGTCAGCGAGGCCAGCAGGATGTTGAGGGCTATCTCGTTCGGGGTCTTCTGCCGGGAGGCGCCCTCGACCAGGGCGATCATGCGGTCCAGGAAGCTGTGCCCGGGGCGGGCGCTGACCCGGACCAGGATCCGGTCGGACAGAACAGTGGTACCGCCGGTGACCCCGCTGCGGTCGCCGCCTGCCTCCCGGATCACGGGGGCCGACTCACCGGTGACCGCCGACTCGTCCACCGCGGCCACGCCTTCGACCACGTCGCCGTCCGCCGGGATCATCTCACCCGCCTCGACGAGTACGACGTCCAGTGGCTTCAGGTCGGTGGCGGCGACGGCCTCCGTGCGGGCGGTGGCGAGGTTCGTGCCGTAGCTCCAGTGCAGCAGCCGTAGCGCCACCGTGTCCGTGCGCGCCCGGCGCAGCGACTCAGCCTGCGCCTTGCCGCGGCCCTCGGCGACCGCCTCGGCCAGGTTGGCGAAGACGACCGTCAGCCACAGCCACAGACTGATGACCCAGGTGAACACGGCCGGGTGCAGTAGCGCCGACAGCGTCGTGAGGACGGCGCCGACGGAGACGACGAAGAGCACGGGGTTCTTCACCAGGACGCGCGGATGCAGTTTGCGTACCGCCTCGGGGAAGGAACGGACGAGCTGGGCCGGCTCGAACAACCCGCTCGGCGCGCGCCGCCTCGCTCTTCCCCCCGCTCCGGTTCGGGGTGCGTGTTCGGGGCGTGACGGCGGGGCCTTCTCGGGGGCAGCGGGAAGCATGGACACCTTCGTGCCTTGACGGTGGACAGGGACTGTGGCCGCGGTCCGTGGGGGGGCGGGGGCCCCCCCCCCCCCCCGGGGGCCCCCCCCCCCCCCGGGGGGGGGCGCCCCCCCCCCCCGGGGGGGCGGGCCCCCCCCCCCGCCCCCCCCCGGCCCC